>JAVROZ010000809.1:0-3173 GCA_032162485.1 Mycobacterium sp. | reverse complement strand
CCCGAGTCGTGCGCGCCTGCGATCGAGGCACTGCAACGTGGGGTCGTCGCGGATGCCGATACGCTGCCCGGCCTCGACCGAGCCGACTCGACGGTGCTGATTCGTCGACTGCTGCGCGAGGCGGTATTGGTACCGGTCGAGCACACGCCCACGACTGCGCCGGAGGGAAGATGACCAAGGCGAAGCCGACCCCGTGCAGCGACCAATCGCTGACACGAAATGACCCCATATACGGCACCGCGTCGGCGGGACACTCGTGGGCAATGCTCGAACTGTCCGGCGGGTGGGGGAAATCGGCTTTCCTGGACTCACCGGCGCTCATCGACCGCGAACTCGGACGGAAAATCTGCCGCCGTATTGAGGCAGCGGGCATGCGGGTCACCGCGATACGCCGGCCGGGACGCCGTCCCGAGACACCGCGTTGGCGATGGTTCATTGCCCAGTGCGACGAGGGCAGCGAGGCGCTCTACCAAGGGGAGGTGAACGAACCTCGCGAGTACCTGGACATTGCCCTTGATGGCTCCGACGGCGATTTGACCACCGGCCCACTCGTAACGGTGTGTGCGCACGGCAAGCACGATCAATGCTGCGCAGTGCGCGGCCGCGCAGCGGCGGCCGCCATCGCGGCGCAATATCCCGAATTCGTCTGGGAGTGCTCTCATCTGGGCGGTGACCGGTTCGCGGCGACGATGCTGGTGCTGCCCGAGGGCCTGTGCTACGGCCGGGTCGATTCAACGGACTCCGCCGGTCTCGTGCGGTCATATCTCGACGGGCGGCTGGACCACAGGTACTTGCGCGGACGCACCTGCCTGCCGCACGCGGTCCAAGCCGCGCAGCACTTCGCTCGCCAAGTATCCGGCGAAGACCGGATCAACGCCTTGACACCGTTGCGGATCGAAAAACAAGCGGACGGGATTCATGTCGAACTTGCGGCTGACCCGGGTCCCCTCGAAGTCATCGTCGCCGAGAAAATGTCCGAGCCGCTGCTTTCCATGTGTCGCGCGTCGGTCCCGGGGCCTGTGCGCACGTATGTCTTGGTATCCATACAGTCGCACTAAGCTGTCGCCATGGCGGACATCATCGACCTCGTTTACGCCGATCACGACTGGTTTCGTCGTCAGTTCTTCCGGCTCGACGACGCGAAATCCAAGGACGATCTCGCCGCGATCTGGGAGGCCCTGAGTGCCCGCCTCGACGTTCATGCCGAGGCGGAGGAAGCGGTCTTCTACCCGGCACTGCTGAAGCACGGCGGGCGCGACGATCCCGGCAATCCCGAAGGTGACCCGCAGGACGAGACCGAGGATGCCATCACCGACCACAACGCGATTCGCGACGCGGTTCGTCAGTCGCGCCAACACGAGCCAGGCAGCACGGAATGGTTCGCGGCCGTACACGAAGCGCGCAAGCAAAACGGTGCACACCTCGACGAAGAAGAGCGCGAGGCGATGCCGGACTTCATCAAGAGTGCGTCTCTGGAACTTCGACACGAGCTGGCCATGCAGTGGGTGCGGTTCTATGCCGAACACGAGGCGATCAAGGGCGTCGACAACCGCGACAAAGACGCGGACGACTACATCGATGAGCATTCATAGTGCCCCTCAGCGACGCCCGGGGCCGGGGACGACTTGACGTTGGTTTCCGGACTCACGAAGCGAGCCGGTTGTGGTCAAACCATTTTCAGCGTTCACGCACTGGATCTACTTCAAAGACCAATCTGTCGCGCCATGGCGCTCATAGCCCCGGCGGATACTCTCGTCCACGCTGTTCCTTGATTATTCTTTCGCTTTCGCGTTTCCATTCTTCGACGGGCCGGGGCCGTCCGCGGCCGGGGAACAGCGCATCAGCCTGATCGATACCACCGATTTTGCGCTGCAGGCCTCGGAGCAAACCCAGCGCCTCGGTGTCCGAGAACCCAGTGACAACCGAAAAGTCCAGGGCCGCACCCACCAAGCTGCTGGCCCAGGAACACTCCGTCAAATACAGCATCCGCGCCCAATCGGACATCGCCAGCGCCTGTCCATCAGCGACGGCGTGAGCAAGACGACCGGTCAGTTCGTCAAACTCATCCCATGTCGACAATCCCAAAACTTCGATCGGGAATGGCTTCCACGCCGCCGAGTTCTGCCACTCACCCAGCGCATGCCAGATGAAACTGCGCTCACTTTCGGACAGATCGACTGCCACCACTTCAGTAGAACCCGTCATCAAGTCGAATCGTACGGTCAGCACTCGACATACGTGTGCACGGCAGCCTTTGAGTTCCTCGCCAGATTGAATCCTGACTACAACCAGGCGCGGCCCATCCCCCGCCGGATCGAAGATCCGGCCCCGGTCCCCCCGCTGAAGGCGCGGGTGGAGGCTCGGCCGCCCACCTACCCAGGCAAGACAAGTAGAACTACGCAGGTGCGGCCCGCGCCCGAACAGCGATGCTGCTGTGATGACCACGCTGATGGGCTTTCCAAGCCCCACTGAATTGGACGCGCGCACGCCAGTCGACCGCGACCGCGCCATCGATGTCATTCGCATCACCGCGCTGATCGGGGTGGTGATCGGCCACACCGTGATGGCCATCAGCATCATCCGCGGTGGGGTGCTTATTTGGGACAACCTACTCACCACCTCGACGGCGTTTCAGGCTCTGACGTGGATTTTCCAGATCATGCCGCTGTTCTTCTTCGCGGGCGCAGCAGCCTGCGTGACGTCCTGGCGGACCGGGGCCAACTGGGGGAACTGGCTCCTGAACCGCTGCGCCCGACTGTTCCGACCGGTGTTCTATTACTTCGCATTCTGGGCAGTCGCCCTGGTCGCGCTGTATCCACTTCTCCCCCAACATGTTTACGAACCGGTCGCCGGAATCAGCATTCAACTGTTGTGGTTTCTCGGTGTCTACGTATTGGTGCTGGCCGCGATGCCGGCCCTGTACCGGATCACCACCGGAGCCCGGCTTGCCGCCGGTGTCATTGGTATCTACGCCATGGTCGCGGTCATTGACGCCGTCCGGCTGCACTGGTCCGACGCGGCACCGATCGGCTATCTCAACCTCGCGGCCTGGCTCATCCCTGGCATGTTCGGGGTCGCCTACCGACGCCAGCTGATCACCGGCCGCTCCGCGTTGGCCATCGCGGTTGCCGTGTTCGCCGTCGATGTGGCGCTCCTGCAGTGGGGACCATACG
>JAVROZ010000808.1:0-3277 GCA_032162485.1 Mycobacterium sp. | reverse complement strand
GGCTGCGGCCTGTGCCGCCGACTCCGTCAGGTAGTGACTCCAAGTCCATTGCAGGTCATCGTATTTCACAGCGATCGTCGAATCCGAGACCCGCTCCTGAAGCAGCGCCTGAATCGTATCTGTCATGAATTCGATTCCATCCGTAATTGTTTCGCGTCATGGTGTTGATCGATATAACTGCTCACGATTTCCACGAGTAGGCGACGGTCGAGGGTCGTGTCGACCGAGGCGTGCATGACCAACTGATTGGCGATCATGCCGCGCAATGCAGTCAGCAGGTGCTCACCGATGGCCGCACTGTGTGTGGGACCAAGATCCCGGTCGATCGCCGCGCCCAGCGTGTTGAAAGTCTTCGCCAGTCGTTTGATGTGTCCGGTCGCTGCCGCTCCACGGGTGGCGCGGGTGCCTATCAGGATCTCGGTGGCCGCGCGGGCGGTGGGGCTTGACATCGCCTGCCAGGCCGCGCTCACCACCACGTTCACCCGGTCGCGGGTGGCGGTGTCCGCCGTCGCCGGCGGCAGGGACTTCAGGGCGTCCAGCAGTTCGCCGAAGCCCTGGTCAACAACCGCCATGAGCAGGCCGTCGCGGTCCCCGAAGTGATACTGGATCACGCCCCAGGTGACACCCGCGGTGTCGGCGATGTGCCGGCCGCTAGCGGCAGCAATGCCCTCGCTGATGACGATCTGGACCGTCACGTCGATCACCATGACGCGCGTGCGTTCGGCGCGGGCCTGGTTGCCGTGGGGCGGCCGGGTCGGAGCAGTGCGTCGCGACATCACCGCAAGATCACCACACCTGTTCTCCTTCGTGCCTTGCCAGGTTCGTCCGCCGTCAAAAAATTGCACTCGTCAGGTTATGGCATCGTGCTCCTACTCGGATGCCGAGGTGGCGTCCTATGCTTGAGCGCAAATGGCCGAGAAGACAACGTGCGCGATCATCGGAGGCGGTCCGGCCGGCATGGTCCTGGGGCTGCTGTTGGCCCGCGCGGGCGTGGATGTCACGCTGCTGGAGAAGCATGGCGACTTCCTACGCGATTTCCGCGGTGACACGGTGCACTGCAGCACCATGCGACTACTCGACGAATTGGGTTTGTGGGAGCGCTTTTCCAAGTTGCCTTACAGCGAGGTCCGCAAAGCGGCATTCGAATCGAACGGGCGCTCGGTGACTTACATCGACTTCGGGCGGCTACGTCAACCCCATCCGTTCATCGCCATGGTGCCGCAATGGGACCTGCTGAACCTGCTCGCAGATGCCGCTACCACCGAGCCGACCTTCACCTTGCGGATGAACACCGAGGTAACCGGCTTGCTGCGGGACGGCGGCAGAGTCACCGGGGTCAGATACCAGGGATCCGACGGTCCAGGCGAACTGCGTGCCGAGCTCACCGTCGCCTGCGACGGACGGTGGTCGATCGCACGGCACGAGGCAGGCCTGCATACTCGGGACTACCCGGTGAAGTTCGACGTCTGGTGGTTTCAGCTGCCGCGCGACGACGATACGGAGTTCTCCTTCCTGCCTCGTACGGCTCCGGGCAAGGCGCTGGGCGTGATCCCACGCCAAGGCTATTTTCAAATCGCCTACCTCGGGCTCAAGGGCACCGACGCGCCGTTGCGCGCACAGGGCATCGAAGCATTCCGTCATGATGTCGCCGCGTTGGTGCCGGAGGCCGCCCATTCGGTGGACGCATTGGCGTCCATGGACGATGTCAAGCATCTGGACGTCAAGTTGAATCGGTTGCGACGCTGGCACTCCGATGGATTGCTCTGCATCGGCGACGCGGCACACGCCATGTCCCCAATGGGCGGTGTCGGGATCAATCTGGCCGTTCAGGATGCTGTCGCAGCCGCGACGATATTGGCTGAACCGCTACTGCGGCAACGGGTCACCGACCGCGACCTGGCGGCGGTTCGTCGCCGCCGCGTATTTCCCACCGCAGTAACGCAATTCGTGCAGAGAATGTTGCACAGGGGACTGCTCGGTCCGTTGCTACGCGGTGCCGATCCCGCTCCGCCGGCTGCGCTGCTTCGGCTGGTGGAACGATTGCCATGGCTCTCGATTGTGCCCGCCTATTTCGTCGGCGTCGGGGTGCTGCCCGAGCACGCCCCCGCATTCGCCCGGCGCGACTCCGGTAACCGCGATGACTGAGTCTGACCCCGGAATCAGGCAAGGGGCCAAGCTACGGATCGGTGTTCTCGGGGCCGCGCGCATCGCACCACTGGCGCTCATCAATCCGGCCAAGGAGAACGGCGAGGTGGTGGTTGCGGCCGTGGCGGCGCGCGATGTGTCGCGGGCTCAGTCCTTCGCCGCCAAACATGGCATCGCCCGTGTACATGACGGCTACGAGGCGCTGATAACCGATCCGGAAGTCGACGCCATCTACAACCCGCTGCCCAACGGCTTACACGGTCGGTGGACCCGAGCTGCGCTGGCCGCCGGAAAACATGTGTTGTGCGAGAAGCCATTCACCGCAAATGCGGCCGAAGCGCGTCGAATTGCGGATCTGGCCGCCCAATCGGATCGGGTGGTGATGGAGGCGTTCCACTACCGCTACCATCCGCTGGCCTTGCGAATCGAGGAGATTATCGCCTCGGGTGAGCTGGGCAAGCTGCAACGGGTTGAGGCGGCTATGTGTTTCCCGTTGCCCAAGTTCTCAGACATCCGCTATAACTTCGCGCTTGCCGGCGGAGCAACCATGGACGCCGGTTGCTATGCGGTCCATATGGTCCGTACGTTCGGCGGCTCAACTCCGACAGTCGTTTCGGCACAAGCGAAGCTGCGCGACAAACAGGTCGATCGGGCCATGACGGCCGAACTCCAATTCGCCGAAGGACATACGGGGCGGATCCGGACCTCTATGTGGTCATCGGCCCTGCTGAATATGAGCGCCAAAGTGATCGGCGACGGTGGTGAACTCAAAGTATTCAATCCTGTTGTCCCGCAATTATTCCACCGGCTGACCGTCAAATCGGCTGACGGCAGGCGAGCGGAGCGCTTCGGCCGTCGCGCCTCCTACGCCTACCAGCTTGACGCCTTCGCCGCCGCGGTGCTGCGGGGCGAAGCGGTCAAGACAACACCAGAAGGTGCGGTCGAGAACATGACGGTAATCGACGGGATTTATCGTGCCGCCGGACTTCCGCTGCGCGAACCGAGCTAGTGTCCTGAGTCGTTAATCCGTTGGCAGTAGTTGCCGATGCTGGCGAGGATTTGGTCGGCGGTCTTGGTCCAGACATAGGGTCGTGGGTTGTCGTTCCAGGTGTCGATCCAGGCCCGGATGTCG
>JAVROZ010000807.1:0-3925 GCA_032162485.1 Mycobacterium sp. | reverse complement strand
CGGGATCCCTGTTCTTCCGGCCCAAGCAGCCGGGCCCGGCGATGCCCGCTCCCTGGGTGCCCGCCAACAATGCCGGCTGGGGGCGCTGAGCCCGACGTTTACGTCACACTACGGGTCCTGACCATCGCGTAAGGGAAACGACGGAGCGAAGACACCACCGCCCGGTGTGCGATTAGGCCTGATGGGGAAGACATTAGGCATGACCCAGGGCGCGCATGACCTCGCGGTGCACATGGCCAAGTTGGCACAGAGCTTGGCGGTGCCGACCAATGTCGAAGACATCCTTGGCAACGTCACTGCCACAGCAGCCGCGTTGATACCCGGCGTGGACACCGCCGGAGTGTTGATGATTCGCAAGAACGGCAAATTCGACTCTGTGGGCGACCTCACCGAGCTGCCCGCAAAGCTCGATGCGCTGCAACACGATTTCCAAGAGGGCCCCTGTGCGCAAGCCGCCATATCAGACACCGTCGTCCGCACGGACGACTTCCGTTCGGAAGAACGATGGCCGCGGTACGCGCCAGCCGCCGTCGAGCTCGGAGTGCTATCCGGTCTGTCCTTCAAGCTGTTCACCGCGGAGCGCACCGCCGGTGCGTTGAACCTGTTCAGTTTCCGGCCCAATGTGTGGGACACCGACGCAGAAACGGTCGGGACGGTGCTCGCTGCGCACGCAGCCGCTGCGATCCTGGCCGGTCGCCACGATCAAGAGATGCAGGCGGCCCTGGCCAGCAGGGACCGTATCGGCCAAGCGAAGGGCGTGATTATGGAACGCTTCGGCGTCGATGAAATACGCGCCTTCGAGATGCTGCGGGTGCTATCCCAGGAGAGCAATTCGAAGCTTGTTGACATTGCGCAACAAGTCCTCGACACCCGGGACCAGAGCAACTAGCCAGCCAGCGGTCAGCCGCTCTTGAGCCGGATCTTCCAGCGCACGAAGCCGAGGTAGAAGATGCTGAGGAACACCAGCATGCCCATGTCGAACGTCCATGCACCGACCGTGTGCTTCCAGTGTGAATCCTTTGGGACTTGCGGCACCTTCGTCAGTTCGTTCAGGTCGACGGTGGAGGCTGACGTTGCGAAGCCCCACCTCGCCGGTGTGAACCAGGACATCTGGTCGAGCCCGAGCCGGTTGGTGACCGGTATCAAGCCGCCAGAGAACACCAGCTGCGACATGACCGCCACCACGAGCAACGGCATGATCTGTTCGCTGGTCTTCGCCACCGATGACAACACCAACCCCAACATCGCCGAAGCGACAGTCGTTGCAGCGATGTCGGCGTACAACTCCAGAGGTGCACTGCCCAGCAGCACGGCGCCCTTGGTCGGACCACCCTTACCGATGAGCGCGATCACCGTAACGATGCCGGACTGAACGAGCGCCAGGACCGTGTAGATGCACACCTTCGCCAGCAGATACGCGGTGGTCGACAGGCCGACCGCCTGTTCGCGCAGGAAGATGGCCCGCTCACCGATGAGGTCCCGGATGGTCAGCGCCGTCCCCATGAAGACCGCACCGACATTGAGCAGCACCAGGATCTGCGCCGGCTCAGTGGGTGCGTCGCCCATCGGGTTCGGCGTTCCGAAGCCGACATCGCCGGGCACCGACATCGACAGCGAACCCATGATGAAGGGCAATATCGCGAGGAAGATGAAGTAACCGCGGTCGGAGATGATCAATCGCATCTGCCGTCGGGCGATCGTCGAGAACTGGCGGATCAGGCTGGTGTGCGCCGCCTCCCCCAACTCGGCGGGTTTCTCGATTGGCGGCACCGGCGGCGGCGGCCCGGTCTTCGCCAGATATCGGGCCTTGGCTCCGTCCGGGTCGTCGGCGACCGAGCTGAAGATATCGGCCCAGTTGGTCGTTCCCATGGACGAGCCGATCTGGCTGGGCGGCCCGCAGAACGCGGTCTTGCCTCCCGGAGCCAGGAGCAGCACCTGGTCACACACATCGAGGTAGGTCAGCGAGTGCGTGACGACAAGCACCACACGACCGGCATCCGCCAACTGCCGCAGCATGGTCATGACTTGCCGGTCCAGCGCAGGGTCCAGGCCGGACGTCGGCTCGTCGAGGATCAGCAACGACGGGCCGGTGAGCAGCTCCAGTGCCACCGAAGCGCGCTTGCGCTGGCCACCCGACAGTTTGTCGACCCGCGTCTCGAGGTGCTTGGTCATCTCGAGCTCCTCGAGCACCCGGGCGACCACCTGTTCGCGATCCTCCTTGGTGGTGTCGGGCGGCAGCCGCAGTTCGGCGGCATACATCAGGGCCTGCCGCACGGTCAGTTGCCCGTGCACCACGTCGTCCTGCGGCACCATGCCGATTCTGCTTCGCAGCGAGGCATACTCGGCGTGCACGTTGTGCCCTTCGAAGGCCACCGTGCCGCTGGTCGGGTGGGTGTATCCCGCCACCAACTTGGCGAAGGTGGACTTGCCTGCGCCCGAGGGTCCGATGACCGCGGTAAGCATCCCCGGACGTGCGGTTATCGAGATGTTGTCCAGCAGCGTCTTGTTGCCCTCGATTGTCCAGGTCACACCGCGCACATCCAGCCCGCCGGTACGAGTCTCCAGCAGGCTCTCTTCGCGGCGGGACAGGGCACCGTCGCCGAAGACGAGGTCGATGTTGCCGATCGTCACCACGTCGCCGTCGCGCAACATCGCCGACTCGACCCGGGTGCCGTTGACGAATGTGCCATTGATGCTGCGGTTGTCCCGGATCTCGGTACCACTGGGCGTCGGGATCAGGGTGGCGTGGTGGCGTGATGCCAGCACCTCGGGAATGACGATGTCGTTGTCGTCGGCGCGGCCGATTGTGACGGCACCGGACGGCACGTCGCCCCCACCTTTGCCCGGTCGCAGGATCTTCATCATGGAAGTCCGGCTGCCGGCCTCGGCAGTGCGGCCAATCACCGGCGGCGGCTGCGGTTGGTTGGATGATGACCGGTAGATCTGCGGTGGCGGTTGCGGGCCGCTGGGTGGATGCATCGGTTGGGGGCTGGACGGGTATCGCGGTTGCGGTCCCGACGGTGGAGCCGCGGGCATCCGTGCGGTCGACGGGTGCTGCGGCGGCTGTGCGCCCCAGTTGGCGCCGGTCGGCGGCTGATTGCCCGACACGGGGATTGGTCCGCTGGGCCGGGCCGACGGGATCGCCATGGCGGTCGTGGGCGGTGGGCGCCCGACCGAGCCCTGCTCACGGCGCCCGACCTCGAAATCCAGCGCCGGGCCATCCGGGTTGCCGAGATTGATGCGCTGACCGTCCCCGATATCGACGACCGGCACCCGGCGATTGTTGGCGTACAACCCGTTGAGGCTGCCGTTGTCGTTGGCAACCCATCGGCCCTGGTCGAAGCGGAGCAGCTGGTGTACCCGAGAGATCAAGGGGTGTGCGACGCGGACGTCCGCGCGCAGGTCACGCCCAATGACTACATCGTGGCCTGCGGCGAAGGTACGTTCGGCTCCGTCATATCGCACGGTCAGCACGGGCGGGGCAGCTGATTGAGACATCGAGCCAACTCTATCGGCACCAGTGCCGCCAGTAGAAGCAGTACGTCAAATATGTGTTACCGGGCGGCTTCATTGCCCGGACTGACCGCGTCCCTACGGGATCCCCCGACCTCTATATGCAGTGGAAAAACTCAGCTCCCGGACACGCTCAGCGGACTGCCATTACGGCGCGCCGTTGCCCCGGAGGATTTCCTCGCGGCATTGACGACGAGTTTGTCCGGTCTGCTGCACGCAGACGCGGATCGGCCCTTCCTGCTCGGTGGGAACCGGCGATTCGCTTGGCTCGGGCGGTGCGCTGACGGTCGCACTGGCCACCGTGTTCTCGGTCAGCGACCATATCGTCGCGTTGGAGTCCTGCAGCTTCGAGCAGTAGGCGGTGGCACCCGTCTTTGTGGTGCCGGTGCTGCCGAGCGGAGAGCAGACCGCA
>JAVROZ010000806.1:0-2637 GCA_032162485.1 Mycobacterium sp. | reverse complement strand
CTGCGGTCACGGCGGGGACCCGGACCGGCCGGCCGCCCAGCGACTTGGCCACTTCTGAGACCGTCACCACCCCGTTACCGGCGATGTTGTACACCCCTGGCGGCGCCGGGCTGGTCGCCGCGAGCGCGATCGCCGACGCGACGTCGTCGTGGTGGACAAGCTGCAACGGAATACCAGGGTCCGGAACCACCGGCTTGAGGATCGGCACGGCCTTGGTCACCGCACGCAGCGGGGCGGGCAGTTTGTTCCACGGCATCGCGTCGGCCAGCGCGGGAGCCTCGGGCCCGGCAACGATGCTGGGCCGTAGCACGAACACTTCCAGCGAGGAGCCTTCGGTGACGTCGGCGAGCACAGCCTCCAGCGCGGCCTTCTGCTCGGAGTAATAGTGCTCAGGGGATCCGCGTGGCGGCACGTCCTCGGTGAGCGGCACCGGGTTGTCGGAGTGGTAGCCGTATGCCGCGACCGACGAGGTATAGACAAGCCGCCGTGGGCGCTGCGCCGCGACGGTGGCTTCGAAAACGTTGCGGGTGCCCTGCAGGTTGACCCGTTCGCTCTCTTCACGGGAGCCCATGATGATGAAGGCCAGGTGGATCACCACGTCGGCCTGCCCGACCAGCTCGTCGACAGCATCGCGATCCAGAATGTCGCCCTGCTTGTAGACCGTCTTCGTCCACCCGTGCGGCGACGGGTCGAAGGGCCGGCGGGCCATTCCAATTATTTTGTCTACTGTGGGTTCGCGCTCTAGGGCAGTGACGGCGGAGATACCGATTTCGCCGGTTGGTCCGGTAACAGCGACAGTGAGGCTCACTCGCGTTAAGCTTCCCGCCAGCGCCGCCGGTCAAACGCGGGAGCCAGATAAGTCACCCAAATGTGTGCCGGACGCAACAGGTGGCTATTCACCTGAGGTTCACAACGCGTCTAGCGAAACGAGGCTCCATGAAGCTGATCGCACCGGCCGATTCAATGTTCCTGCTTGGCGAGTCGCGCGAGCATCCGATGCACGTCGGAAGCTTGCAGCTATTCAAGCCTTCCGACCGGGCCGACGAAAACTTCGTGACCGAGGCCTATGAGTCGATGATCGGCTGTACCGAGATCCAACCGACCTTCCGCAAACACCCCGCATTCGTCGGGCCCGTCACCAACCTCGCCTGGTCGCTGGACCAAGACGTCGAACTCGACTACCACTTCCGACGGTCCGCGCTGCCCCGTCCGGGCCGGGTACGCGAGTTGCTGGAGCTGTGCTCGAGGCTGCACGGCAGCTTGCTCGATCGCCACCGGCCACTCTGGGAAGCCCATCTGATCGAGGGGCTCAACGATGGGCGCTACGCGGTTTACACCAAGTTCCACCACTCGCTGATGGACGGGGTGTCCGCGCTGCGACTGATGCAGCGCGCCTTCACCGACGATCCCGAGGATGACGAGGTTCGGGTGCCCTGGGCGCTGGGACCGCGCCACAAGCCGGACAGCGGCAAGGGTTCCTCACCGCTGGAGATGCTGACCGGAGCTCTGGGATCGGCCGCAAGACTTGGTCCGTCGACGTTGTCCCTGGCGCGCGCGGCCTTGCTCGAACAACAGCTCACCTTCCCGTTCCGGGCGCCCAAGACGATGTTCAACGTCAGGATCGGCGGCGCTCGCCGCATTGCCGCGCAGTCGTGGTCACTGGACCGGATCAAAGCGGTGAAGACCGCCGCCAACGCCAGTTTCAACGATGTGGTGTTGGCGATGTCCGCGGGTGCGCTGCGCAGCTATCTGATCGAACAGGACGGCCTCCCCGACATTCCGCTGATCGCGATGGTCCCGGTGAGCCTGCGCAAGGAAAACGACGCCGAAGGCGGCGGCAACGCGGTGGGGACCGTGCTGTGCAACCTGCACACTGACGTCGAGGACGCGGGCAAACGCCTGGAGGGCATCAGTTCTTCAATGCGCGAACAAAAAGAACTCTTCACCCAGCTTCCCCAGGTTCAGCAACTCGCCCTGTCCGCGTTCCTGACCGGCGGACTGTTCCTCGGGTTGGTTCCGGGATTCATCCGCACCGCGCCGCCGCCGTTCAACATTGTGATTTCCAACGTGCCGGGATCCAAGGAGCCCTTGTACTGGCGCGGTGCGCAGCTGGTCGGCAATTACCCGTTGTCGATTACTCTGGACGGTCAGGCGATGAACATCACCGTCACCAACAACGGCGAGAACCTCGACTTCGGGCTCGTAGGCGCCAGGGGCAGCGTGCCCCATCTGCAGCGGATGCTGAGTCACCTGGATACGTCGCTGAAGGATCTCGAACGCGCCGTCGGCGTGTGAGGGCTAGGGTGTCCCAGATACTGTACGGCCATCAAAACGCAGGCCGAACTGAGGTGAAAACGTGGTCAACGAACCGGACACCAGCTCCGCAAGCTCGGCGCCGGGCGGCCCAACGGCTGACCCCGCAACGGTTTTCGCCGCCTTAGCCGAGATCATTTACCAAGGCTCGGACGCGACCCAGATGTACGCCGCGATCTGCGTGGCGGCGACCCTGGTCGTCCCCGGTTGCGACCATGCCAGCCTGCTGGTGAAGCGCAACGACCGGTATGTCACTGTCGGCGCCAGCTCGCAGTTGGCGAACCACGTCGACGATCTCGAACGACGCGCCAACGACGGCCCCTG
>JAVROZ010000805.1:0-9547 GCA_032162485.1 Mycobacterium sp. | reverse complement strand
GTGGCCCGGCGGCCGGTGATTCGGCCGGCGGTGGCTCGAGCAACGGTGCCGGTGGGGGAACGGGGGGTGTCGCGGTCTTCGGAACTGGCGGCGTGAGCTGATTTGCAGCGTCGGTTTCAGAGCGCTTTGGCTCTTTGGGTTCTTCGGGCTCGTCGCGTTCGCGCTTGACATCGGTGTCCTCGTCAAACGGATCGTCGACGGGTTGGTCGCCGGGCGAGCCGAGCAGTCCGCTCATCGCCTGCACGAGCCGGGTGGCAAGGCCACCGAGCCCACCCAGGTCCCCGGCACTGCCTGACATGCCCGAGATGCCGCCCTCACCACCGGGCATGCCGGAAGTGCCGCCCGGCACCATCCCCCAATCCGGCTGCGCCTGCGGTGAACTCGGTACCGGCGGTGCCGTCGCGTTCGCCGGTGCCGCGGTGAACGCGGACGGCGGTGTCGTCGATGTTCCGCGGCCCGCCACCGGATCGGCCGGCAGGCCCGAAAAGGCCGCGGGCGTCACCGCAGTGGCCGGCAGTGCTGCGGTCTGCGGGATTGGTCGCGACGGGGCGCTGGTGGGTCCAAGATCGCCGGGGATCTCAAAAAACGTTCCCGGCGCGCTGGCCAATCTGTCGGTGACCATGTCGTACGAGGCGGTC
Source organism: Mycobacterium sp. (assembly GCA_032162485.1). Taxonomy (GTDB): domain Bacteria; phylum Actinomycetota; class Actinomycetes; order Mycobacteriales; family Mycobacteriaceae; genus Mycobacterium. Next base: position 8,909 of record JAVROZ010000805.1, on the reverse strand, counting down.
ACACCCGCCTGCGTCGAACGCACGGCCGTGAGCCAGTCGTGACGAATATCGTTGTCCACGTATGGTTTTACCTGCTGGTTGACCAATTCTTGAGCCGCCGCCCGATCGCCCGCCCCGGTCGTGACCGCAGCAACGGCGGCCAACCAGGCCGGCCGCTGCGCCAGTGTGCGGTCATCGATGGCGACGACCGTCGCGACCTTCGAGTCGACCAGATACCACAGGTTGTCCCGCAACGACTCGCACCGCTGTGCCGCCGCGCGAACTTCAGCAGCGACGGTGTTGGCGGCGTCGCAATGACGCTGCAGGAAGGACACCGCTGATTGCGCACCCGGACCCGTCCATGCCGCTGCCAGGGCGGTGATCTGGGCGCGCTGAAGCCGCAGCGCTTCGGTCACCACTGCGCCCGCCCCCCGCAGTTGCGCACAGTCAGCGTCGAGCGCACGCAGGTCGAGTCCGACCTCGCTGCTGTACAACTCGCGGATCTGCGCGGGGTCATTGCAGGCGCGCACATAGCTCTCGGTGTGCTCGACAGCCGGCAGGCCTTCGGCGAGGCGTCCGGCGATATCCCAGCGATCGGCCACTGTCAGGCGATCCGCGCGGCGGAGTACAGCTCGGCATCCGCGTAGCGGTCGACACCGGCGCGTAGTGCGACGGCCGCCGCTGCCGCGGCCCGTGACCACGCCGACACGTCGGCGGCCAATCGGTCCAGCCCGACCCGCAACGCGTCACCATTTGCCGCATAGGCCCGGCCGGCTCGGGCGCCGTTAAAAATCAATCGCGCCAGGTGATTTGCCACCGCGTCATCGACGAGTTCGGCTGCCGCAGCGATCCGGTCAGCAACGCCGCGCACCGCGGCCATGTCGACGGTGGTGCAGCCAACGGGGTTTGCGCTATCAACTCTCATACCCAATTCGACGCCACTGAGGGCCCCGAGGTTCCAGCGAGATCCGGGTCAGCTGGCGGCGCTGACCGCGTCGGCCACACCAGCGGCCAGTCGCTGTGCGACGTCCTTGTCGGACGCTTCCACCATCACTCGGATCATCGGCTCAGTCCCCGACGGGCGCAACAGAATTCGACCGGTTTCGCCAAGTTCGGCCTCGGCCGCCTGGACCGCCGTCTGCACCGACGGCGCCGCGGCGGCGGTGGCCTTATCGGCGACCTCGACGTTGATCAGGACCTGCGGCAGTGTCTGCATCGCCGATGCCAGGGCGGCCAATGACGAACCGGTCTGCACCATGCGCGTCATCAATCGCAGGCCGGTCACAATGCCGTCGCCGGTGGAGCCCAGTGCCGGCATGACGATGTGGCCGGATTGCTCGCCGCCGAGGCTGTAGTCGCCGGCCCGCAACTCCTCCAGGACGTAGCGGTCGCCAACGCCGGTGGTGCGCACCGTCACGCCGGCCGCCCGCATGGCCAGGTGCAGCCCGAGGTTGCTCATCACAGTCGCCACCAACGTGTCGGAGGCCAATTCACCGGCCTCCTTCATGGCCAGTGCCAGAACCACCATGATCGCGTCGCCGTCGACGAGGTCACCGTTGGCGTCGATGGCCAGGCAGCGGTCGGCGTCTCCGTCGTGCGCCAATCCCAGGTCCGCACGGTGCGCGATGACCGCCGTCCGCAGCGGATCCAGATGAGTCGACCCGCAGCCGTCGTTGATGTTCAGGCCGTTGGGGTCGGCGTTGATGGCGATGACCCGCGCGCCCGCCGCACGGTAGGCGCACGGTGCCGCGGCGGACGCCGCACCGTGCGCGCAGTCGACGACAACGGTGAGCCCGTCCAGGCGGTTGGTGCTGGCCTTGCCCACATGCCGCAGGTAGCGTTCGGCGGCGTCTTCGGCGTCGACGGCCCGCCCGATCCCGACGCCAACCGGGCGCAGCCCAGGTCCGGCGGCGACCAGGTCCTCGATCTGGTCCTCGGTGTCGTCATCGAGTTTGCGGCCGCCGGGGCCGAAGATCTTGATGCCGTTGTCGGGCATCGGGTTGTGCGAGGCGGAGATCATCACGCCGAAGTCGGCGTCGTAGGCGCCGGTCAGATAGGCCACCGCGGGTGTCGGAAGCACCCCGACCCGCAGCGCGTCGACACCCTCGCTGGACAGGCCGGCGATTACCGCGGCTTCCAGCATTTCGCCGCTGGCCCGCGGATCGCGACCGATGACCGCGACCCGCCGTCCCGGGCCGGACGAACTGGCCAGGTGTCGCGCCGCCGCGGCGCCCAGCGCGAGCGCCAACTCCGCGGTCAACTCGCGATTGGCGACGCCGCGAACGCCGTCGGTGCCGAAAAGTCGACCCATCGAACTAACCTCTCACAGTTACCAGTACTGCACATACCCACTGTTGGCGGTACTGCACATATCCACTGTTGGCTGCGAGCGTGCGACTAGGCCCGCGACACGCCGACGCGCGCACGTTCGCAGCCAAAAAGTGGTTGGCGATCAGCGCTTGCTGTACTGAGGCGCCTTGCGGGCCTTCTTCAGGCCGTACTTCTTCCGCTCGGTGGCACGCGGGTCACGGGTGAGGAAACCGGCCTTCTTCAGCGGCGGCCGATCCTCGGGCGTGGCCACGATCAGTGCGCGGGCAATGCCCAGACGCAGCGCGCCGGCCTGCCCCGACGGACCCCCGCCGTGCAGCAGGGCGTAGATGTCGTAGTGGTCCACCCGCTCGACGGTGACCAGAGGAGCCTTGATGAGCTGCTGGTGCACCTTGTTCGGGAAGTAGTCCTCCAGGCTGCGGCCGTTGAGCTGGAACTTGCCGGTGCCGGGCACCATGCGCACCCGCACCACGGCCTCTTTGCGGCGGCCGACGGTCTGGATGGGGCGCTCGAAGACGAACGACTCACGCACTGGCGATTCCTCGGTCGCGGTCTCGGCTACCTCGGTGATTTCCACATTGGTTTCGGTCATTGCGCCACCTGCTTGATCTCGAACGGAACCGGCTGCTGACCGATGTGCGGATGCTCCGGGCCCGCGTAGACGCGAAGCTTCTTCTGGATCTGACGGCTCAGCTTGTTCTTGGGCAGCATGCCGACGATCGCCTTCTCCACCACCCGGTCAGGGTGCTTTTGCAGCAGCTCGCCGATGCTCCGCTTGCGCAGACCGCCGGGATACCCCGAGTGCGTGTAGGCCATCTTGCTCTGCAGTTTGTCGCCGCTGATGGCGACCTTCTCGGCGTTGATGACGATGACGAAGTCACCACCATCGACGTTGGGCGCGAACGTGGGCTTGTGCTTGCCTCGCAGCAGGGTGGCTGCTGCGACGGCGAGGCGGCCAAGCACCACGTCCGTGGCGTCGATGACGTACCACGACCTCGTGGTGTCACCCGCCTTGGGCGCGTATGTGGGCACAGCGCTTACCTTCTTTTCTTTCTCGGGTGGATCCCGGTGTGACCCGGGGGCCGGTCAGGCCTGTGCGGTGGGGTGGTCTCGGCGACCGACAGTGACCCGAGCCCGGCGTACCCGCACGCCAACGGAGCAGCTTACCGATGCGCATCCCCGCAGGTCAAAACTGGCGTATCCAACTGCCGGCCGCGCGGCGGTCGGCGCCGGCCACCTCGTCGGCGCCATCGCCGACAGCGTGTCCCAATTCGATCAGAATCTGGTTGAGCGCGGTGGCGGCCTGATGCCACTTCAGCTGCTCTACCTGGTAGGCAGCGGCCGCCTCCCGGGTCCACAGCTGCTGCAATGGCACGATCTGCGTTCTCAGCTCCTCGAGCGCGGCGTTGAGACGCGCGGAGGTGGCGTGGATCTCCTGGCGAACGGAGTATTCGATCGCGGCGAAGTTGTACGACAGCACCGAGTCCACGGCTAATTCTCCCTAATCACAGGTTTCCGCCGGTGGCGGCGATCCGCTGGGCATGGCTTTGGCCGGCCTCGCGCAGGGTGGCCTCGTTATACCGAATGGTTTCGGCGATTGCGTGCAGGACGTGATAGAGCCGCGTCGACTCGGCGTTCCAGCGGTCCACGACGTCTTTGAACCGGAGCGCGGCAGGCCCTCCCCATACCGACGGCGGCACACCACTCATCCTGGCGATGAAGGCGTGCAACATCGTCCGGATTTCCTCGTTGCGAGTATCGGTCGTGGCCGCGACCGATCGCATCAGGTCGAAGTCGGTGATCAGGGTGTTGGCGCCCGCCGGTGTGCTCATTTTCGTCCCTTTCCCTCTTTAGGTAAGACCACCGCCGGCGTGTTTCGGTTCCATCCGATTTCCCACCATTTCCCGCGCAACGTTCTTATTCGAGGGCATGGGCGCTGCGCACAGCCTGCTCACACGCATCGCGGACGGCGTCGTGGGCTGCAGGACGGCTCTGGCATCCGATGCTGATTCGCACCGACCCGTCGAGTAACACCGTCCACCGCACGTCGTGCGTGGCCCGAACTTCGCGATAGGTGACCGCGGGCCGTCCGGCGCTGACCCCGGCGGGATTGAAGTCGACGAACACGCCCGCAGGCGCGGTATCGACCGCTTGCCTCAACCGATCGGCGGCACCGGCCAGCGTCTCGCCGGGCGTCGGCGATTGCGTGACGTGCAAGGCCACTTCGGGATCGGAGGGCGAGCTGACCTGTACCCGTGCCGAGCCGGGCCCGGCGGTCACCCGCTGGGTGAGCCAGCCGGCCGGAATCGTCAGCGCCACCCGGCCCTCTACCAGAACTGTCGTGGACGCTGTCTGCGTGCCTGGCACGCCGGGCGGCTCGGCGGGGTTCACCGCCGTCATCGCCGCCACCGCCAAGCCCACTACCGTCAGAACGACACCCGCGGCCCCGCCCCGCCCCGCGGTGCGACCGCGCACTCGGGGAGCGGCCGGCGACCGGCGCGGCCGACAGGGTTCCTCGGCAATCGATGCGCCCAGTCGCGACAGCCCGGCATCGTCGATTGCCACGACGGTCCGCCGCCGGGCACGGACTGCGTCGGCGATCAACGTCGCAAGCAACGGCGCACCGGCGATGGCGCCGGGTGCATCGATGACCACCGATGCGCCTTGCGTCATCGTCTCGATGACGCCCGCAACCTCCGCCGCGAGCGGGTGGGGTTCCGTGCGGCGCGGCACGGCGACCATCTCGTCTGCGGTGATCACCACCAGCCGCTCGGCGATCTCAACCACAACCGCCCGGTCTTCGCACACCGCCCGGGTCAGCAGCCGTGAGCGTGGCTGCACCTCCACCTCGCCAGCATCCAAAGCACCGGTCGCCCGTTGCGCGGCAGCGGTAACCACGTCCACCCGCGACGCCGCCCACCAGGAGGGATGCACGACGATCACACCGCTTGAGTGCCCGCGCACCAACGACCGCAGCGCGGCCGACCACAGCGCATCGACCGAGATCGGCCGCTCGTCCACCAACGCCACCGGGTCATCTATCGCATCCAGCGCGGCCACCGCAAATTCACTGGCTTTGCTTGCACCACAACACAATCGGTGGATCGATGCCGGACCCGCCGCGATGACGAGGCGATGGGGGCTCATACGGGCGGAGTCCAGGCGACCTGGACTAGCTGCTCGACGCCGGGGCGGGTGATCAGGATGCCCCGGCCGGGTGGTAGCGGGGCGGGCGACCTCGACCCGAGCGGTACACCGTCGTCCGGGCGTCCGCTCATCATCATCGCCATACAGCCGAGTTCGTGCAGGCTGGCGAGCAGCGGTTCGAAGAGGGCTCGTGCGGCACCCCCGCTGCGTCGCGCCACAATGACGTGCAGTCCGAGATCCCGGGCGTACGAAAGGTATTCGAGCAGCACGAGCAGCGGGTTTCCCTGCTGGGTGGCGACCAGGTCGTAGTCGTCAACCACCACATAGACGTCGGGACCGGTCCACCATGACCTGGCGCGCAGCTGCGCCTGGCTGACGTCCGTCGGGGGCAGCCGTCGGTGTAACAAGTCGATCAGCTCCGGCAGGATGGCGGCCAACGCCGCAGGTGACATCGCATACCCGCCAAGATGTTCGGACTCCACCACCCCGAGCAGGGTGCGCCGGAAGTCGACGATGAACAGTTGGGCCCGCGCCGCGGTATTGGTGCGGACGATCTCTCGACACAGGATCCGCAAGGCGGCGGTCTTTCCGCAACCGTTGTCTCCCAGTACCAGCAGATGCCGGTGGCGGTCGAAATCCACTGCCACCGGTCGTAGTTGGCCTTCCCCGAGTCCGAGCAGCACGTGGGTCCCTAGTTCGTCGTCGCTGATGACGGTGGCGTAGTCCACCTCCGTGGGCAGCAGTGCGATCGGCGGTGCGAGCGAGTCCCCATGCCGCACCTCGAGTCCGTCCAGTCCGGGCAGGGCCATCAACATGTGCAGGCCATCGGGGGCCAGACCGCGGCCGGGTCGGCCGTGGGGCACCTCACGAGCCCGCCTGCGGTCCAGTTCGGAATCTGCGGGATCACCGAGTCGCAACTCGATGCGGGTGCCGATCTGATCCTTCAGCGACGGCCTGATCTCAGCCCAGCGCGACGCCGACAGCACGACGTGCACGCCGTACGAGAGCCCTTGGGCGGCAAGAGCGGTGATCGAATCTTCGACGGTGCCGAATGCGAGCCGCAGGGCGGCCCACCCGTCGACAACGAGGAACACATCGGCGAACGATTCAGCATCCGGCGCCGCCCGCAGCTGCCGGTACCGCGCGATGGAGTCGATGCCGTGATCGCGGAAGAATGCCTCGCGGGTACGCACGGCCAAGGCCAGTTCGGCCACCATGCGCCCGACGAGTTCTGGCTGGAACCGGTCGGCGACGGCACCCACGTGTGGCAATCCGCGAATCGAGGACAGCGCCCCACCGCCGAAGTCCATGCAGTAGAACTGCACCTGCCTGGGGTCATGGTTGGCAGCCAATGCGGTGATCAACGTGCACAACGCGGTTGACTTGCCCGACTGGGGTGCACCGACGACCGCGACATTTCCCGCGGCACCAGATAACTCGACCGTCAGCGGTGTCCGGGACTGCTCGAACGGACGGTCCACCAGACCGATTGGAACCGTGAGTTCCGCCGGTGTGCCGTCGCGCAACAGGGCCCCGACTGTCGGCGCCGTGTCCAGCGGCGGTAACCATACCCGGTGGGCGGGGGGTCCCTGATTCGCCAGCCGGTCAAGGACCGTGCGCATCACAGTGGGTGAAGGCGCTGTACCGGCATCCACCAGGGGCCCAGAGGCTTTGGCGGTGAACCGCCTTACTTCCGGCGACCCGGACCTGATGATCCGCTTCGCCGCGGCAGGACCCGAGACGAATGCGGCCTGAAACCGGATCAGCTCCCCGTTCGCGGTGCGTAGCAACCCCGCGCCTGGTGTATTCGGCAGCTCGTAGGCATCGGAAGTGCCCAGCACCACCCGGGACTCGCTGGCCGACAACGTCTTCAGGCACACCCGGTAGGACAGGTGCGCCTCCAGTCCACGCAGTCGCCCGTCGTCAAGCCGCTGGCTGGCCAGCAACAGGTGCATTCCCAACGAGCGGCCCAGCCGACCGACCGCAACGAACGTGTCCGCGAATTCGGGATGCTGACTGAGCAGCTCGGAGAACTCGTCGACGATGATGAACAGCGTCGGTAAACCGGTGGATAAGCTACCGCGGCTCTGCTGGTATGCCGCGACGCTGACACAACCCGCGGTGCGCAACAGCTGTTGTCGCCGATTCATCTCCCCCGCCAGCGCATCCCGCATCCGGGCCACCAGCGGTGCATCGTCGGCAAGATTGGTGATGACCGCGGCAACATGCGGCACTTCGGCCAACTCGAGAAACGTTGCCCCACCTTTGAAGTCGATCAGCAGTAGGTTGAGCACTTCTGGCGAGTTGCCTGCCATCATGCCCAGCGCGATGGTCCGCAGCAGCTCCGATTTGCCCGATCCGGTGGCTCCAATGCAGAGGCCGTGTGGTCCCATGCCCCGCTGCGCGGCCTCTTTGATGTCCAGGTGCACAGCTCGGCCGTCCGCGGTGGCACCGATCGGGACACAGAGCGGGCTGAGCTCACCGCCGAGTCGACTCGCCCAGTCCGAGGCGCCCCGCGCCGCCCATGTGCGACCGTGGGCGGCCAGTCGGCGGGCGAACACCAAAGCCTCGTCGAGAGTCAGCTGATCGGGAGACCTGAGCACGTAGTGGCGGTCGGGATGTCGGACGACCACTGAAGTGTCGGTGTGACCGACCCGAAGGATCGTCGCGTCTCCGATCGCACCTTGCTCGGTATCGGCGGGCGCGTCGACGATCACCACCACGCGCGGTGGACGCATCGCGCTCAACGCGTCTCGCGCCTCGGCCAGGGTCGGGTACACCATCCGCGCGGATCCTGCCCCGTCGATGGCGTCGGGATGTTGGTGGTGCGGCAACCATTTCAGCCAATCCCACCCAGACCCCGCATCGACCACGGCGACGATCGACAACTGCCCGGGCGAATGTGCAACCGTGAGTTGACAGATCATCGCGCGGAGCAGACTGTGCACCCGTGCCGTGTCTCCGTCGATCGTCACCGTCTGCGCTCCGCTCAGCGTAAGCGCGATCGGCGCCTCGACGGTGGAGTGCGTGTGCAGGAATTGGCGCAGCGCGGTGATGGTGACCGGATCGCACCGCTGCGCGGGCGGGGTCGGGGCGGCCACCAATCGGGTTGCAAGCGGCTGACTTCCGACGCCGACGCGGACTCGACCGAAGTCCGGATCGCCGGGCTGCCGCCCCCACATCAGCGGGCCGCCGACCAACGTCCACAAGATATCTGGCGCCGGGTGCGCCCTTGTCAGCGAAAGACACTGTGCGGTGGCCGTTTCAATAACCGTGTCGCGCAGCCCGCTCAGGTAGGCGAGGTACTCGTCGCGATCGGCATCGATCGACACGCCCCGGCGCCGACCCCGCCCGGTTAGCGCCGTCACCATCAACGAGACCACCATCGTTGCCGGGAAGGCGAGAAATCCGGGGTTGCGGGCCACCGGCGACCCGGCGGCAAACACCGCGACCGT
>JAVROZ010000804.1:0-2732 GCA_032162485.1 Mycobacterium sp. | reverse complement strand
TGATCTTGTTCGACAAGCGGGGCACGGGGCTGTCCGATCCAGTCGCCGGGCCGCCGTCGCTCGAGGACCGGATGGAAGACGTGCGTGCCGTGATGGACGCGGTCGGCAGCACGAACGCCGCGCTGTTCGGGCTGTCGGAGGGCGGCATGATGAGCGTGCTGTTCGCCGCGACCTACCCGGAGCGCACACGCGCGCTGGTGCTGTGCGGCACCTACCCCACCATGTCGATGGACCCCGCGACCAATCCGGGCGGCCAACCCTGGGTCGACGCGCTGACGCGCGTGCAGGCAACGGTCGAGCACTGGGGCAGCGGAGAGACGTTGGCAGTCTTCGCCCCGAGCGCCGACACGGCTCGCGAGCGCATCCTGCGTGGCGTCTTCGAGCGTTCGGCCGCCAGCCCCCGCATGGCACGCATGCTTGTCGACTCGAATTTGAGTAGTGGTGACGTGACGGATCTGCTGCCCAGCATCCGCGTCCCCACATTGGTGCTGCACCGCGCGGAGGAGTTCATCCCGGTGGCGTGCGGGCGATTCCTTGCCGAGAACATCCCCGACGCCAGGCTGGTGGTGCTGCCCGGCAGTGACCACATCCCGTTCTACGGGGACGGCGACGGGTACGCGGAGGAGATCGAAGAGTTCCTGACCGGCGTGCGCCACACCCCGGCGGGCAATCGGGTCCTGACGACGGTCATGTTCACCGACATCGTGGGATCGACCGCGCTCGCCTCGTCGCTCGGCGACGCCCAATGGGCTGCTACCGTCGCGCGCCACGACGAGGTGGTGCGGGCGGAACTGGCGCGCCACGGGGGGCGTGAGGTCAAGACCATGGGCGACGGCTTCCTGGCGACCTTCGACGGGCCAGGCCGGGCCATCCGTTGCGCGCACGCCATCACCGAGCGGGTGCGACCACTGCAGATCCAGGTCCGGGCGGGGCTGCACACGGGAGAATGCGAACTCGTCGGCGACGACATCAGCGGTGTGGCGGTCAACATCTGCGCGCGGATCGGTGCCCTGGCCGGCGGCGACGAGGTGCTCGTCTCTCGGACGGTCAAGGATCTGGTCGCCGGATCTGGAATCAGCTTCATCGACCGCGGCGAACACCGCCTCAAGGGGATTCCCGACTCGTGGCGGCTGCATCAAGTCGCTGCTGTTGAAAGCCCGCTGAGCAACCGGATCGTCCCCGACCTACGCGAGATGGGGGTCTCGGATCGGCTGCTCGGTGCTGCCGCGCGGCGCACGCCGCGGCTGGGCAACCTGCTGCTGGCCCGCAGGGCAGCCAAGCCCAAGGCCGGCCCGTAGTCGGCTCGTGCGCGGGGACTCCTGGCCGGAGCTGACGTGCGTCGGTGGCGCGGCGGGTCCGCTGGGTGCCCCCGGTCGGGATCGAACCGACACCTGGAACCCTTTTAAGGGGTCTGCCTCTGCCATTGGGCTACGGGGGCATTCCCCATTCTGACGGCTGACAGACTCAGCGCATGTCAACGTGGTCCGCGCCGGTGCGCTACGCCGAGGTCGACCAGCAGGGCGTCGTGTTCAACTCGCACTACCTGCTGTACTGCGACGAGGCGATGGGCGCGTTCTGCCTGCAGCGCGGGCTCGACAATTTCGTGGCCGTCGTCCGGCTGGCGACGTCCACCCTGACCTGGACCGGGCCGGCCCGCTGGGGCGACGACATCGAGGTGGATGTCCGGTGCGGCCAGGTCGGCCGGACCAGCGCTACGGTCACCTTCGACATGCGTGCGGGCGGCCGTCCCTGCTGTCAGGTCGACACGGTCTACGTCTACGCCGACGGGTCGGGCACGCCAGTGGAGATCCCGGACGACGTCCGCGCCGGCCTCCTCCGTTGAGTGGGAAGCTCGGCGAGCTCGCGCGCGCGGCGGAACACGGCGTCGAGCATCGGTTCGGTCAGTCTGCCGGTGAAGGTGTTCTGCTGGCTCACGTGGTAGCAGGCGAGCATGGTGCGCCCATCCACCTCGGCCTCGACTCCGTGCCCGAAGGGCGGCGGCCGGAGCGGCACCGGCACACCTGCCGCGCGCAGCGTCGGCCACAGCGCGGCCCAGCCGAAACCGCCGAGCACGACCACCACGCGCAGTTTCGGCCAGACCAACCGCAGTTCCTCGACGAGCCAGGGCCGGCAGGCGTCCCGCTCGTCGGGCGTCGGCTTGTTCGCCGGCGGCGCACACTTCACCGGCGCGGTGATGTACACCCCGGACAGTCGCAGCCCGTCGTCGGCTGCCACCGAGACCGGCTGGTTCGCCAGCCCTACCCGGTACAGCGACGCATAGAGCCAGTCGCCGCTGCGGTCGCCGGTGAACATCCGGCCGGTGCGGTTCGCGCCGTGCGCGGCAGGCGCGAGCCCGACCACCAGGATGCGCGGGTCGGGATCGCCGAAGCCCGGCACCGGCCGTCCCCAGTACGTCTGATCGGCGAACGCGCGACGCTTCACGGCCGCGACCGTCTCGCGCCACTCGACCAGCCGCGGGCAGCGTCGGCACTCGACGACCTGGGAGTTCAGTTCGGCCAGTGTCGGTGCCATGTGTGCCAGCTTCGCAGGGAGGCGCGGCAGCGACGCGGGTAGGGTTGGGCCATGGCGGTCGGAGCGAAAGTCGGCATGAAGCTGATCAGCGTCGTCATCGGAATCCCCGTCGGAATCGCGTCGAAGAAGGCGGTCGAACGGGCCTGGCTCGCCGCCCGGCCTCAGGACCCGCCGCGCAAGCCGTCCGAGCCCGACGTCCG
>JAVROZ010000803.1:0-5655 GCA_032162485.1 Mycobacterium sp. | reverse complement strand
TGACGGTTCCGCTGACGATCGTGGCCTTGTAACCGCTGGCATTCTGCAGGATCCGATTGCCGCCGGCCGGCAGGTCGTAAGCCATCGCAGCGGGGTGCAGTCTCAGCGCGTTCATGTCAATGACGTTGATGTCGGCCTTCTTGCCGCGCTCGATGGTGCCGCGGTCGGTGAGACCGAAGAGGTGTGCAGTGTCCCGTGATTGCTTGCGGATCACGTATTCGAGCGACAATTTCTCGCCCCGGTGCCGGTCCCGCGCCCAGTGCGTCAGCAGGAAGGTGGGATAGGAAGCGTCGCAGATCATCCCGCAGTGGGCACCGCCGTCGGACAGCCCAAGCACTCCGGCGGGGTGCAGCATCATCTCGCGGATCGCATCGTGGTTACCCGCGGCGTAGTTGAACAGCGGCAGCATGAGCATCGCGGTCGCTTCCGACTCCAACATCAGGTCATACAGCGTGGCCAACGGGTCCTCGCCGCGCGCTTTGGCGATTGCGGCGACGGTCCGGTCGGCGGTGGGCTCGTAGTCCGGCGGGTTTCCGAGCGAATAGAGACGGTCCAAGGAGTACTGCACCATCGCGAACATGCCGTCGAACAACTGGGTCGGGTCGATCGGCAGATCTTCCTCGGACAGGATCGCTGCCTTGACCGCGGGGTCTGCCAGACGCTGGACGAGTTCCTCGCGGCTGCACTCGGCCTTCAGCCGTCGATAGGTGGGCCGGTGGGTGAAGCCGTGGTGTCCTTGGAATCCGATCATCATGCCGAACGGCCGGGCCGCAATCTGCGGGTACAGCCGACTGCCCGCCGCATGTGCGGCCGCCGAGAGGTCCAACTGCTCGCGCCACAGGTTCGGGTCGGCATCCACCTGGATCAGCGCGAACGAGACAGGTCGGTCGATTTCGCCGCTCAACCGGCGCATCCACTCCAGTTCCTTCTTCGGCCCGATGATGTCCTCGCCTGCGGCGCCCTGCGGAGCCAATTCGAACACCGCCTGCCCGCCGGCCGCCATGGCACGGCCCAGACCGAACAGTTCTTCTTCGGCGGCGAATGTGCCAGGTACGGGTTCGCCGTCCATCGCGCGATGCCCCAGCGTGCGTGACGTCGAAAATCCGAGCGCGCCGGCCTCGATTGCTTCGGTGACCAGTCGGCCCATCGCAGTGATGTCATCGGGCGTGGCCGGCTCGTTGCGGGCGCCGCGCTCGCCCATCGCATAGGCGCGAATGGCGCCGTGGGCCACCTGGCTGCCTACGTCGATCGAATAGTTCTGCTTGCCGATCGCGTCGAGATACTCGGGATAGGTCTCCCAACCCCAGGTGATGCCCTCGGTCAGGGCGGTACCGGGGATATCCTCGACACCTTCCATCAGCCTGATCAGCCAGTCCTCGCTGCCGGGTCGCACCGGGGCGAAACCGACACCGCAGTTGCCGGTGACCACGGTCGTGACGCCGTGCCCACTGGACGGCTCCAGCGAGCTGTCCCAGCTCACCTGGCCGTCATAGTGAGTGTGGATGTCCACAAAACCCGGGGCTATGAGGTGTCCCGTCGCGTCGATGGTCTCGGCCGCCTCACCAGCCAACGCCAGGTCGTCCGCGCCGCGGCGCACAACGTCGACGATCTTGCCGTCCTTGATGCCGATGTCGGCGCGATAGCGTTCCGCGCCCGTGCCGTCCACGACGGTGCCACCGATAATTTTCAGATCGAACATAGTTGCCTCCACGGCAAGAACCAGGGCTGAATGGTTATTACGCTACGCTGAGTAGCGTATGTGATGACGGTAGGCGTCCCGACCCATCGAGTCAATGAATCGTTCGCCGTAGCGGGCCGTCAGCCGGTCAGGCGATTCCAGAGCAGTGTGACCTTGGTGCCGTGCGGAGTGCCGTGGATATCCGCTTCGTCGGCCAGTGCCCGCATCAACGGGATCCCGCGACCGCGAGACAAGTCCAGCGCGGATGGGCGCTGACGCCACCGGCCGTGGTCATTGACCGTGACGGCGAGGGTGTCCGAGTCGGGGTCGTAAGCTGCGGCGACGTCCATCGTTCCGCGGTCCGGTGCATCGGTGTAGGCGAATTCGGCGACGTTGGCCAAGGCTTCGCCGACGGCCAGTACCAGGTCACTGAAGCGCTCGGCGCCCAACGCGAAGTGCCGATCGAGCCAATTGCGGAACTCGACCCGGATCTGGGTGGCGTTGAATGCGTCGGCGGCCACACGCATTCGGACGAAGCGGGATCGGTCGTCCAGAGGCTTCATCAATGGCCGATAATCAGCGGGTCCGGCCCTCGGCGACCTGCTCGGATTCACGCACCCGTGATCCAGCTCAATGCGTTATCGAGGGTGCGATGTAGCGAAAGTACGCTGTCGATCCCCATGAGTTTGATCGGGCGGCTGGTGGCCGGGCCGTCCGCGACTACCGCGAATTTGGTGGGCGGCACGACCTCGGCCTGCCCGTTCACCAGAACGCTCAGTCCCGCGGAGGCCAAAAATTCCACCTTGGTGAGGTCGACGACGAGTGCCGCGGGTTTGGCGGCCAACGCCGTGTGTATCGCCTCGGCCAGCTGCGGAGCGCTGAGCATGTCCACTTCGCCTGCGACAGCAAGCACGACAGCACCGTCTGTTTCGTTCTGATCGACCTCGAACGAGGTTCGATTCACTGGATCGTCGGGTTGATCGATCATGCTGTATCTCAAATCCGTCCTTGCGGGAAAACGCTAGTTCTCAGACAACCACGCCAAGCCGGGGCTGTTGATTCAACCCGCCGTGCACCGCCACCGATAGAGCGCACTGTCAAATGGAGCACAGCAGCAGTCAAACAGAGACCAATCTTAAGCCACGCGGGAAAAACCTGGGCAGGTGCCGTCCGCCGCCTACAGCGAAGGCGCAGACACAACCGAATCCGGGCTTGTGCGCGTTGGTAGCGTCTGGGAATGCTCTTTGCGGCACTGCGCGATATGCAATGGCGAAAACGGCGCCTCGTTATCGCCATTGTCAGCACCGGGCTCATCTTCGGGATGACACTCGTGATGAGTGGACTTGCGAACGGCTTTCGCGTCGAGGCTCGAAACACCGTCGATTCTTTGGGCGTTGACGCGTTCGTGGTCAAGGACGGCGCTGCCGGACCTTTCATGGGGTCGACACCTTTTCCCGACGTAGACCTGGCCCGGGTGAGAGCGGTGCCCGGTGTTACAGCAGCGGCCCCGTTGGGCTGTGTCGGGACGATCATGAAGGACGGTGCGTCAACGCGGAACGTCACCGCGTTCGGCGCTCCCGAGCACGGTCCCGGGATGCCACAGGTTTCGGAGGGTCGGGCACCGGCGAGGCCGGATGAGGTCGCAGCGTCGAGCGTCCTGGGTCGCCACCTCGGAGACACCTTGCAGATCGGTGCGCACAATTTGCGCATCGTCGGCATCGTGCCCAACTCGACGGCACTGGCGAAGATCCCGAACATCTTCCTCACAACAGAGGGCCTGCAGCAGGTTGCCTACAACGGACAGCCGATGGTCACTTCGATCGGCATCAACGGCACTCCGCGTGCGCTGCCCGACGGGTACCGGACCTACGACCGGACGGGCGCCGTCAACGACTTGATCCGGCCGTTGAAGGTTGCGGTGACTTCGATCACGATTGTGGCCATCCTGCTGTGGGTCGTGGCGGTGCTGATCGTGGGATCGGTGGTGTACCTGTCCGCACTCGAGCGCGTGCGTGACTTTGCGGTGTTCAAGGCGATCGGCACGCCGAGTCGCTCGATCCTGGGAGGGCTGGCACTGCAGGCGCTCGTCGTCTCGCTGTTCGCGGCGGCGGTGGGCGTCGTCCTTTCCATGCTGTTAGCACCCTTGTTCCCGATGGTCGTCGCCGTCCCCACGGAGGCCTACGTGTTACTGCCGGTGGTTGCGATTGCGATCGGCCTGCTGGCCAGCCTCGCCGGCCTGCGGCGCGTGGTCGCCATCGATCCTGCACTCGCGTTCGGAGGTCCATAGCCGGTGGCTGATCTCAGCATTCAGAACTTAGTGGTCGAGTACTACAGCGGCGGCTACGCCCTGCGGCCGATCAACGGGTTGAACCTCGACGTGGCGGCCGGGTCGCTGGTGATCCTGCTGGGGCCCAGCGGCTGCGGGAAGACGACCCTGCTGTCCTGCCTCGGTGGCATCCTGCGGCCCAAGTCCGGGGCGATCAAGTTCGACGACATCGACATCACGACGCTTGAGGGCGCGGACCTGGCCAAGTACCGGCGTGACAAGGTCGGCATCGTCTTCCAGGCGTTCAACCTGGTGCCCAGCCTCACCGCGCTGGAGAACGTGATGGTGCCGCTGCGGTCGTCCGGCATGTCACGCGCGGCCTCGCGGAAGCGCGCCACCGAATTGCTGGAGCGCGTCAACCTCGGTGACCGCATGAAGCACCGTCCCGGTGACCTCAGCGGCGGCCAGCAGCAGCGTGTCGCGGTCGCGCGGGCGATAGCGCTGGATCCGCCGTTGATCCTGGCCGACGAACCGACCGCTCACCTCGACTTCATTCAGGTCGAGGAGGTGCTGCGGCTGATCCGCGAACTTGCCGAGGGCGACCGGGTGGTGGTGGTGGCGACCCATGATGCCCGGATGCTTCCGATGGCCGACCGGGTCGTCGAACTGACACCGGATTTCGCCGACACAAACCGGGCGCCGGAAACGTTCGAGCTGAAGGCCGGCGTGGTGTTATTCGAGCAGAGCACGATGGGCGAATTGATCTACGTCGTCACCGACGGCGAGTTCGAGTTGGTGCACGAAATGGCCGACGGCGGTGAGGAATTGATCAAGGTTGCCAGCCGCGGAGATTACTTCGGGGAAATGGGCGTGCTGTTTCACATGCCGCGGTCGGCGACCGCACGGGCCCGCACCGACGCGACCGTCATCGGCTACACGGCGCAAGCTTTCCGCGAGCGCCTGGGAATGGGCGGCATGCGCGACCTGATCGGGCACCGCGAGCTCGCCAGCGAATAATGCGATACGAGCGACATGCTTGAGCGTCGCGAAACTCGCTGCACCCTGGTGAACGGATTTGGCAGCCATCTCGTCATGCGGAATGGACATTCGTCGCCGAGACTGTGTCTGGCATGTTTCGGTGACACCGCGCGGGACGGACAGGAGGCCGGGCATGGAGCCCAACGACGACGAGTCCACTGATTCGAAAGCCGATGCGGATCAAGGTAGTTCGACGTTGACCAGGCGGGGCGCATTGCTGGGCATGGGCGCCGTGGCCAGTTTTGCCGCGGTGGACGTAGGGGGGTTTGCGTACGCGGGCGGGTGGCTGCGGCCCGGTGCGCTGACCCCGGGACGGTTCACCGACCGCTTTGAAAAGGTTTACGGCCGCCACGACGGTTTTCGACGCAACCACGCTAAAGGGCTCAGTGCAACAGGAACCTTCCAGAGCAACGGCGCCGGCGCGGCGATCTGCCGGGCGACGGTCTTCCAGCCCGGCGCGGTAGCGGTGATTGCCAGGTTCTCGCTGGGCGGGGGTTTGCCGGACCAGACCGACAAGCCCGACACCGTGCGTGGTCTGGGTTTGATGTTCCAGACGTCCGACGGCCAGCAGTGGCGCACCGCGATGATCAACCTGCCCGTCTTCACCGACAGCACCCCAGAAGGGTTCTATGAAAGGTTGCTGGCCTCCAAGCCGCAACCGGACACCGGCAAG
>JAVROZ010000802.1:0-6881 GCA_032162485.1 Mycobacterium sp. | reverse complement strand
GGTGGCGACGCACTGCACGCACGCGGGCTTGGTGTAGACGGTAATGGTCATGGGCGTACCGCTCCTTTGCGGAAGTGGGGATTTACTGAGGACTGGCAACGGCTTGGGTGGTGCATATTCACTATGTTCAGCGTCCCGGCGGGCCCCAAGATTCCCGTTGGGCGGCTTCCAGGCCGATTGACCTGAAAATGCCGATTCCGGGAAGTTCATCGGGCCTCGCGGGACTTGATGAGACCTGGTGAGCCTGGGATCTGCTGGTCCTCGAGACACTACACCTAGGGGGTGACAACGTGAAGAGATACAACATGTTCTGAATGACATTCTTGAAATTCCCTGGTCGGAAGCGTGTCGGCCGCGTCGCCCCGGCGTGTCGCAGATCACAACTCCGCTGGCGGTGCGCATGGGAATTGGTATAGCACCGGGCACCGACACGTCCGGTCCCGCAGCGTGCCGACACAAAAAGCAGCGAAGCCGCCAGCAAACCACTGGCGGCTTCTGCGACCTGCCCGGAAACGGATGTTGGTTACCAAGCGGCAAGCTGTGGCGGAATGGCCAAGTCAGCCGACCTCCGCGGCGAGCTTGCCCACCACATCGCGCACGTTGTCGGTAAGCTCCGCGTTCTCTGCGGGTGGGGTGCCCCCCAGCGTCTGGAACGGCACCGACAGCTTGATCGCCTCGACCACCCGGGCGCCGGCGATCCCGAACGACTTGCGCGTTTCGTCATGCGCCCACACCCCACCGTATTGGCCCATCGACCCGCCGATGACTGCCAACGGCTTGCCCTTCAACGCACTGTCGCCAAATGGGCGCGACAGCCAGTCGATCGCGTTCTTGATCACGGCCGGAAGGCTTCCGTTGTATTCCGGAGTGACTACCAGCGCGGCATCTGCCTCCGCCGCCGCGGCGCGCAGTGCAGCCACCGCCGGCGGTGCGGCATTCTCCGCGCCCATCGCGGGATCGAGGTCCTCGTTGTAGAACGGCAGGTCCGCCAGTCCGTCGAAAACGGTCACAGTCACGCCGCCGGGGGCGACTGCTGCGGCCAAATCGGCGATCTGGCGATTGATCGACGCGGCCCGCAGGCTCCCTACTAACGCCAAGACCGTGATGTTGGTGTCCGACATGTCCAGTTCCCCTTCGACGATTGGTCTATATCTTCCTCACGACTCAAGTGGACTATAGTCCGCTTTATTCCTGCCGCGTTAAAGTGCACGTATGAGCGAGAAGCTGAGCGACCTGCCTGTCTCCGCTCCCCGGGCGGCCCCACCGGAGCGCGGTGACGCGGCCCGCAATCGAGCCTTGCTCCTGCAGGCCGCCCGAAGCCTGGTCGCCGCCCGCGGCGCCGAGGCGGTCACGATGGATGACATTGCCGCGACCGCCGGCGTCGGCAAAGGCACGCTGTTCCGCCGGTTCGGCAGCCGGGCCGGCCTGATGATGGTGTTACTCGACGAGGACGAACGGGCCAGTCAACAGGCATTTCTGTTCGGGCCGCCGCCATTGGGCCCCGATGCACCGCCGCTGGATCGCCTGGTCGCCTTCGGCCGGGAGCGGATCTGCTTCGTTCACACCCACCGCGAGTTACTGTCGGCCGCCAGCCGCGATCCGCATACCCGCCACGTCGGCGCGGCCGCCGTGCAACGCAGGCATGTCCAGGTGCTGCTGCGCGCGGCCAACACCTCCGGCGACCTCGACATCCAGGCCGACGCGCTGTTGGCCCTACTCGACGTCGACTATGTCGAGCATCAGCTCACCGAAGGTGGCCACACCCAGGAGACATTGAGCGACGCGTGGACGAGCCTTGCCGGCAAGCTGTGCGGAAGGTGATCGGACCCGCATGCCGCCGCACTGGGTGCTGCACGTCGACCTCGACCAGTTCTTGGCATCGGTCGAGTTGCGCCGCCACCCCGAATTGATCGGGCTGCCGGTGATCGTTGGCGGCAGTGGTGATCCCACCGAACCTCGCAAGGTCGTCACGTGCGCCTCCTATGAGGCCCGTGAGTTCGGCGTGCACGCAGGCATGCCGCTGCGCAACGCGGCCCGCCGCTGCCCCGAAGCCACCTTTCTCGCCTCGGATCCCGCCGCTTACGACGCGGCCTCCGAGCAAGTGATGGGGCTGCTGCGGGACCTCGGACACCCGGTCGAGGTATGGGGGTGGGACGAGGCGTACGTCGGATTGTCGGCCGGTGAGCCCGCCGAACTCGCCGAACAGATCCGCACCGTCGTCGCGTCGGAAACGGGACTGTCGTGCTCGGTGGGCATCAGCGACAACAAGCAGCGCGCCAAAGTAGCGACCGGCTTCGCGAAACCGGCCGGGGTCTTCCAGCTCACCGACACCAACTGGATGACCTTGATGGCCGATCGCCCGGTCGACGCGCTCTGGGGGGTGGGTCCCAAAACCGCGAAAAAGCTCGCTGCACTAGGGATAACCACCGTCCGTCAGCTTGCGCACAGCGATGGTGAGCTGCTGACCGCAACCTTCGGCCCGCGGACCGGGCTGTGGTTGTTGCTGCTCGCCAAGGGCGGTGGCGACACAAACGTCAGCGCCGAACCGTGGGTGCCGCGCTCCCGCAGCCATGTCGTCACATTTCCGCGCGACCTCATCGATCGAGCCGAAATGGACTCAGCGATAACGGAATTGGCGCGACAGGCACTCGACGACGTGCTGGAGTCGGCACGCACAGTCACCCGTGTGGCAGTCACCGTACGCACCGCGACGTTCTACACCCGCACCAAGATCCGAAAACTCGACGCGCCGACCACCGACGCCGACGTCATCACGGCTGCAGCGCTACGCATTCTGGACCTCTTCGAGCTGGACCGTCCGGTCCGGTTGCTCGGCGTGCGCCTCGAACTCGAAATGCCCGCCTAACGTTTGAGTTGCGGCGGCCCGGGGCGCAACGCCCGCGTGAAGATCGCGTTGACCTGGCGCATCGCCACGCTGTAGGGCCACCAGGCGAACCGCTTGAACGCATACAGCGCGCGAATGTCCTGCGACGTGTAGATCAAATATCTGTTCTTCGCGACTCCGGCCAGAATCTTCTCGGCGGCCCGTTCCGGCGAGACGGCATGACCGCCGAAGCGGTCGACCCAGCGGGCAACGTGCGGGTCGTTCCGGTCCACGCCGGCGATCTCGACGGTGTTGACCAGCGGGGTCTTCACCGCGCCTGGCACCACGACCGATACCCCGATGCGGTGCTTGGCGAGGTCGAAGCGCAGCACTTCGGAGAGTCCGCGCAGGCCGTACTTGCTGGCGCTGTACGCGGCATGCCAAGGCAGCGCAACCAGCCCGGCGGCCGAGGACACGTTGACCACGTGTCCGCCGCGGCGCGCCGCGACCATCTGCGGGACGAAGGATTCGATGACGTGGATCGGGCCCATCAGATTGATCGAGATCATTTTGCTCCACTGATCGTGGGTCAACCGATCCACGGTGCCCCACGCCGATACGCCGGCGATGTTGAGCACGACATCCATGCTGGTATGGCCCGCGTGGATGTCCGTGGCGAAGGCGGCCACCTGCCCGTAGTCGGAGATGTCCAGAACCCGGTGCGCGGGCACCTCCGCGCCCAGCGCTCGCGCGTCGGCCACAGTTTGCGCCAACCCGTCGCCGTCGCGGTCCGTCAGATAAAGCTCGGCACCTTGGGCCGCCAGTCGCAACGCGGTGGCACGGCCTATGCCGCTCGCTGCGCCCGTGACGAAACACCGTTTTCCCGCGAAGTACCGCTTTGCCCCCAAATCCTGCTTAGAGCCACTCTGCGCCATGGACGTGACGATACCGGCGGTAACGATCCCGGCTACCGCGCCGGGCCGGCCCACAGCGCGTGAAGCCACAGTTGCTCGAGCACCCGCACCCGGCGGTCCAGCTTGTTGTCGCGGCCCACCAGCAGCGGGTCGCCGGTCAGCATGAGCGCGGTGGTCCCGGCCAGAGTTCGGATCAAGGTCGGAAGGTCCTCGCTGATCGGCTGCGCAGTGCCGGACTTCACCTCGGCGTCGACGACGTTGACGATCTGGCGAAGCACCACCTCGAATTGCCGTTCGAGGATTTCCTGGATCTCAATGTCGCTGTGCCGGGCCGCATGACACGCATTCATCACCGGGTCGTTGTGCGCGTACACCATCGCGGCACTGCCGACCATTCGTTTGGCGAACTGCTCCGGCGACTCGCGTGGCTGGCGAGGAGCGAAGTACTGCGTGCGTTCCTCGAGTTCCTCGGCAGCTTCGGCCAGGATCTGGGCGAGCACCGAGTACTTGGAGTCGAAGTAGAAGTAGAAGCCCGAACGAGCCACACCGGCCCGCAGGCTGATGGTGCTCACCGAGAGTTCCGAGAACGGCCGCTCCTGTAGCAGTTCACGGACCGCCGCCAGGATCGCTTGTCGATGCTTATCTCCGCGCCGACGTATTGCCGGCACGTCCTGGTCCTGCCTGGCCCCGTGACTACTCACTCACCATCACCTCTCGACCATTGGATCACGCCGCGCGGATGAAAACTTGACAGGCGTCAACTTTGTGCCGAAATATAGAGGGCAGTGACGGCTGCCACAGTCG
The DNA here is from genome assembly GCA_032162485.1 of Mycobacterium sp. Classification (GTDB taxonomy): domain Bacteria; phylum Actinomycetota; class Actinomycetes; order Mycobacteriales; family Mycobacteriaceae; genus Mycobacterium. The sequence continues at coordinate 2,339 of JAVROZ010000802.1, read as the reverse complement.
GCAAAGGAGCATGTCAATGACGACAAGCAGGGCTACCATCAGCACTCCCGAGTACTACCTCGGCCAAGCTCAGCGACGGTTGACCCCGTCTGTCAACAACATTCCCGGCATGGGACTGCTCGAGCGCAGATTGCGCAATACGCAGTTTCCGGAGAAAGTGCTCGCCGAGCCGCCGTCGGACAGTGGGCTCAAGCCGGTCATCGGTGATCGAGGACTCCCGATTTTGGGGCACATGATTGAGATGTTGCGCGGCGGACCCGAGTATCTGCAGTTTCTCTACGAGACAAAGGGTCCGCTGGTTTTTGGTGACTCGCCCGTGTTGCCCTTCGTCGCAGCGCTCGGCCCGGACGCCATTCAGGTCATCTATTCGAATCGCAATAAGGACTATTCGCAGCAAGGCTGGACGCCGGTGATTGGCGCGTTCTTCAACCGGGGTTTGATGCTGCTGGATTTTGAAGAGCACATGTTTCACCGGCGCATCATGCAGGAAGCATTCGTCCGATCCCGCCTGGTCGGGTACGTCGAACAGATGGATCAGGTTGTGTCACAGGTGATCTCCAAAGACTGGGTGATCAACGATGCGCGCTTCCTGCTGTACCCGGCGATGAAGGAACTCACCCTGGACATCGCCTCGATGGTGTTTATGGGCCACGAGCCCGGCACCGATCACGAACTGGTGACCAAGGTGAATAAGGCCTTCACCATGACGGTCCGCGCCGGCAACGCGGTCATCCGCACCGGCGTGCCGCCGTTCACCTGGTGGCGCGGGCTCAAAGCACGTCAACTGCTGGAGGACTACTTCGCCGAACGCGTCAAGGAACAGCGGGGCAAGAAGAGTAACGACCTGCTGAGCGTGCTGTGCCAGACCGAGGACGAGGACGGCAACCGGTTCTCGGACAAGGACATCGTCAACCACATGATCTTTTTGATGATGGCTGCTCACGACACCTCCACCACCACCGCGACCAACATGGCCTATGAGCTCGCGGCCAATCCAGCGTGGCAGCAGCGCTGCCGTGACGAGTCTGACCGCCTCGGCGACGGGCCGCTGGACATCGAGTCGCTGGAAAAGCTGGAATCACTCGACTTGGTGATGAACGAGGCGATCCGGCTGGTGTCGCCGGTGCAGTGGGCGATGCGGCGCACGGTCCGCGACACGGAATTGCTCGGGCACTACATCCCCAAGGGCACCAACGTCACCGCCTTCCCCGGGGTGAACCATCGGCTGCCAGAGTTGTGGACCGACCCGATGACGTTCGACCCGGGCCGATTCGCCGAGCCGCGCAGCGAGCACAAACGACACCGCTATGCATTCACCCCATTTGGCGGGGGTGCGCACAAGTGCATCGGCATGACATTCGGCCAGCTGGAAATTAAGACGATCATGCATCGGCTGCTGCGGAAGTATCGACTGGAGCTGGCGCGGCCCGACTACCGGGCGAAATGGGACTACCGGGCGATCCCCATCCCGATGGATGGAATGCCGATAGTCCTGCGGCCGCTCTAACGCCGCGGCTGACAGTGCAAGTCATGCCATCAGTCGATTAGCGCAGGCGATCAGGGCACGCAGGGCGGACTGCGTCGGATCGTCGGCCCACCCAATCGCCCACTCGGTGCGTGCGCCATCGGTGCCGCGAACAAATGTAGCGGTGTCGTTGCCCGACCGCATTTGGTGAAAGTTCAATGTTTCCAACATGATTCCGCGCTCATGCAGCATTGCGGTGAGCGCCGCGATCGGTCCACTCGCTGCCGCGGTCGACGTGCTGATGCGGTCACCGATGGCGATCACCGCGCGATAGTTGCGGGCTTGCGGGCCGAGCCGGGCGGTCGGCCGCTGCCGGTCGGTGCAGGCCCAGTGTCCAAGCCGCAGTGGGCCGGCGGTGTGGCCGTACGCGGCGACGAAGGTTTCCCACGACATCGCGTGGGCCTGTTCGCGCAGCCCGTGCGGCAGTGCCACACCGAAGTAATAACCGAACCACGAGTCGGCGCCCTGGCGCAGAGAAGCCGGGCAGGAGTTGGCTTGTGCGGGAAGAGTCGTGGGGACAATCATGTGCCGGTCTTCTCTGGCTCGAAGGAGCGACCGACGGGAGTAGCTTCCGACCCACAGCGGGGGGTCGGTCTGGATCAGACCCCGCGGCGGGTGCTGGCTACTACGGCACGATCAAGAAGGCGCACGAGCGATGACGGTAGACGCCGGGCGCGGTACTTTGCAACCGGATTTTCACCTGCATCGCTGTGAATTGCACCCAGTTCCTGGAAAAACGACTCGCGAATCCGGGTATCGAGTTAGCATCCGGATAGCGGTGAAAATCGCAAGATTGGGTGAGAACAGCAAACGG
>JAVROZ010000801.1:0-4207 GCA_032162485.1 Mycobacterium sp. | reverse complement strand
GCAACAGCTTCGCCAACCAGACGATCGCCCAGATCGAGCTGTGGACCAAGAACGACGAGTACGACAACGAGGTGTACCGGCTGCCCAAGCACCTCGACGAGAAGGTCGCCAAAATCCACGTCGAGGCTCTCGGCGGCAAGCTGACCAAGCTGACCAAGGACCAGGCTGAATACCTCGGCATCGATGTCGAGGGCCCGTACAAGCCGGACCACTACCGCTACTGACGTACCGAGCGTGAAGTTAGCTTCACGTTCGACGCCCAGCGTGAAGCCAGCCGCGCGTTCGTCGCGCCCGATAGGCTCTCGGCCGTGTTGATCGCGATCGAGGGCGTCGACGGCTCGGGCAAACGGACGTTGACCGACGGTTTGCGCAAGGCATTCGAGGCCGACGAGAAGTCGGTGGCCACGCTCGCGTTCCCGCGCTACGGGCAATCGATCACCGCCGACCTGGCGGCCGAGGCGCTGCATGGCCAGCACGGTGACCTCGCCGAGTCGGTTTACGCGATGGCGACGCTGTTCGCGCTGGACCGCGCCGGTGCCGTGGCGCAGATCGAGCGGCTCGGGCGCGATCACGACGTGGTGATCCTGGACCGGTACGTCGCCTCCAACGCGGCATACAGCGCGGCGCGGCTGCATCAGGATGCGACCGGGGCAGCGGTCGCTTGGGTACTGGGGATCGAATACGAGCGGCTTGCGGTGCCCGCACCGGACTGGCAGATCCTGCTCGCGGTGCCCGCTGAACTCGCCGGACAACGCGCCCGCAGCCGCGCCGAGAGCGATCCACGGCGAGCCCGAGACAGTTATGAACGCGACGACGGACTGCAGCGGCGCACCGGCGCGGTGTACGCCGAACTGGCCGCCGCAGGGTGGGGTGGACGCTGGCTCGTCGTCGACGCGGACGTCGATCCGGGCGGTCTGGCCGCCAGTTTGACGGCCATTTAGCACAAAATCGCGGCTATTTGCCCTTATCAAGCAAGAAACGCCCGTGTGGCGTGCGAGCTTTGTCCTGATCTGGTGACACCATGGTGAGCATGAGGCAAAGGATTTTGGTCGTCGATGACGACGCTTCGCTGGCCGAGATGCTCACCATCGTGTTGCGTGGGGAGGGTTTCGACACCGCAGTCATCGGTGACGGCACTCAGGCCCTGACGGCGGTGCGCGAGTTGCGGCCTGATTTGGTCCTGCTGGACCTGATGTTGCCCGGCATGAACGGCATCGACGTATGCCGGGTGCTGCGGGCCGACTCCGGTGTCCCGATCGTCATGTTGACGGCCAAGACCGACACCGTGGATGTGGTGCTCGGCCTCGAGTCCGGCGCCGACGACTACATCATGAAGCCCTTCAAGCCCAAGGAGCTGGTTGCGCGGGTGCGGGCGCGGTTGCGCCGCAACGACGACGAGCCCGCCGAGATGCTGTCCATCGCCGACGTCGAGATCGACGTGCCGGCGCACAAGGTGACGCGCAACGGCGAACAGATCTCTCTGACCCCGCTGGAATTCGACCTGTTGGTCGCATTGGCGCGTAAACCCCGCCAGGTGTTTACTCGTGATGTGCTGCTCGAACAGGTGTGGGGATATCGGCACCCGGCGGACACCCGCCTGGTGAACGTGCATGTCCAGCGCCTGCGCGCCAAGGTCGAGAAAGACCCTGAGAACCCGACCGTGGTTCTGACCGTTCGAGGAGTGGGATACAAGGCCGGACCTCCGTGACCAAGCAGAGCCCTTGATGTGGGGCTCGCGGCGACGCAGTCGAGGTCGGTGGGGGCGCTCTGGCCCCATGTCACGCGGCATGAGTGCGCTGAGTCGAGCCGTAGCCATTGTTTGGCGCCGATCACTGCAACTGCGAGTCGTGGCGCTAACCCTCGGGCTCTCCTTAACGGTGATTCTCGCCCTCGGGTTTGTGCTGACCAGCCAGGTCACCAACCGCGTGCTTGACGTTAAAGTCAGGGCCGCGACCGATCAGATCGAACGGGCCCGCAGCACGGTCAGTGGGATTGTGAATGGTGAGGAAACCCGTTCACTGGACAGCAGCCTGCAGCTTGCCCGCAACACGCTGACATCGAAAACCGATCCCGCCACCGGTGCCGGCCTGGCGGGTGCCTTCGATGCGGTGCTGATGGTGCCCGGCGACGGTCCTCGCGCCGCTTCGACAGCGGGACCCGTCGACCAGGTGCCCAGCGCGTTGCGGGGCTTCGTCAAGGCCGGGCAGGCCGCCTACCAATACGCCACGGTGCACACCGACGGTTTCTCCGGGCCGGCACTGATCGTCGGCACCCCGACGTCGTCGCGGGTGGCTAACCTCGAGCTGTATCTGATCTTCCCGCTGGCCAACGAACAGGCCACCATCAACCTGGTGCGCAGCACGATGGCCACCGGCGGGGTGGTGCTGCTGCTGCTGCTCGCCGGCATTGCGCTGCTGGTCTCCCGCCAGGTCGTGGTGCCGGTGCGGTCTGCGTCGCGGATCGCCGAGCGCTTCGCCGAAGGCCACCTGTCCGAACGAATGCCGGTGCGCGGTGAAGACGACATGGCCCGGCTGGCGGTGTCGTTCAACGATATGGCGGAAAGCCTGTCCCGCCAGATCACCCAGCTGGAAGAGTTCGGCAACCTGCAACGGCGCTTCACCTCCGACGTTAGCCACGAGCTGCGCACCCCGTTGACCACCGTGCGGATGGCCGCCGACCTGATCTATGAACACGGTTCCGACCTCGAGCCGGCGCTGCGGCGCTCCGCGGAGTTGATGGTCAATGAACTGGATCGCTTCGAGACGCTGCTCAACGACTTGCTGGAGATCTCCCGGCACGATGCCGGTGTGGCCGAGCTGTCGGTCGAGGCGGTCGACCTGCGCACCACCGTCAACAACGCCCTGATCAACGTGGGCCACCTGGCCGAGGACGCCGGCATCGAGCTGCTGGTGGACATGCCCAACGACGAGGTGATCGCAGAAGTCGATCCCCGGCGGGTGGAACGGATCCTGCGCAACCTGATCGCCAACGCGATCGACCATGCCGAGCACAAACCGGTACGGATCCGGATGGGCGCCGACGTGGATACCGTCGCCGTCACCGTCCGCGACTATGGAGTCGGGCTGCGCCCCGGCGAGGAGAAGTTGGTGTTCAGCCGGTTCTGGCGGTCGGATCCGTCTCGGGTGCGCCAATCCGGTGGCACCGGGCTGGGCCTGGCCATCAGCATCGAGGATGCGCGGCTGCACCAGGGCCGCCTGGAGGCCTGGGGGGAACCCGGTCAGGGCGCATGTTTCCGGCTGACCTTGCCGCTGGTCCGCGGGCACAAGGTGACCACCAGCCCGCTGCCCATGAAGCCGATCCCGCCGGCGCAGCCCAACGCACAGCCCGCCGCGCCGCCCGATCCGCAGTTGGTAGGCGATGACCGGCAGCGCCAACGCGAGCCCGCCGAGTGGAGCGGGTGATGCGGCGCTTACGGACGATGTCCGCCCTGTTGGCTGCGGTCGTGTTGGTCGCGGGCTGCGCGAGTGTGCCCAGCTCGTCGGCCCCGCAGGCAATCGGCACCGTGGAGCGGCCGGCACCGTCCAACCTGCCCAAGCCCACTCCGGGCATGGATCCCGACGTGTTGTTGCGCGAATTTCTCAAGGCCACGGCCGACCCGGCCAACCGGCATCTGGCGGCGCGGCAATTTCTCACCCAATCCGCTTCCAACGCGTGGGACGACGCCGGTAGCGCGGAGCTGATCGACCATGTCGTTTTCGTCGAAACCCGTGGTGCCGAACGGGTTTCGGCCAACATGCGGGCTGACATCCTGGGCTCCCTGTCCGACGTGGGAGTTTTCGAGACCGCCGACGGACAGCTGCCGGACCCCGGCCCGATCGAGTTGGTCAAGACCTCCGGCGGCTGGCGCATCGATCGGCTACCCAACGGGGTTTTCCTGGACTGGCAGCAATTCCAGTCGACCTACAAGCGCAATACGCTCTACTTTGCCGACCCCACCGGCAAGACCCTGGTGCCCGACCCGCGCTACGTGGCGGTGTCCGATCACGACCAGCTGGCCACCGAGCTGGTCTCCAAGTTGCTGGCGGGCCCCCGTCCGGAGATGGCGCGCACGGTCCGTAATCTGCTGGCTCCGCCGCTGCGGCTGCGCGGACCGGTGACCCGGGCCGACGGCGGCAAGAGCGGTGTCGGAAAGGGCTACGGCGGCGCCCGCGTCGAGTTGGAGAAGCTGGCCACCACCGATCCGCAC
>JAVROZ010000800.1:0-5683 GCA_032162485.1 Mycobacterium sp. | reverse complement strand
CGACCCGTTCCACTCCGAGGGCGTGCGCCAGGGCCTCGGCCTGATCGGTCCAGGTCCGCATGTCCTGTCCGCGCACCATCCGCACCCGCAAGGTGTCGATCGAGGGGGTCACCGCCCGAACTCGGTCTACCCGGGGCACGATCAACTCGCCGGTTCGCCGGTTGTCCCGGCTCAGGTCGCAGTCGATGAGGACATCGGACCAGCGCCGGCCCCGGTAGTCCCACCACCGCCGCTTCATCGAGCGCAGCCACGGCGCTACCCACCGGTCGAACGAGGCAGGGTGCGCCCGACCCCACACCACCGTGATGAGGACCAGTCCGGCCAGGGTGTAGCCGACCGGGACCGGTCCGAACCGTAGCGCCGACCATCCCAGCGCGATCGGGACCGCTACGAAGCCGGGGTGGCGGCCCAGCCACGCGAGCATGCGCATCTCTTTGCCCGGCGGTCGAGTCGAGCCTCGCCCAGTCCCGCGCGCGCCGTGGCGTCCCGAGGGCCTTGATTCGCCGAATGTTAGGTTTCGGATATTCTTACTCATCGCTACTGACTCATCCTTTGACTAGTGGTTATTGGTTGCGGTTGGTGCGAACGGGTGCCCGTCGAGCCGAATCCGCCAAGATGTGTCCCGGCGGGCACCCACCCCGTGCTAGTTCGTGAACTTGGATCGGGCGGCGTCGATCAGCACCGTGAGGTGCGCGACCTCCCGCGCCAGGTTGTCGTGCGTGTTCTTGAATCCACCCGCCCGGAATGGAATCCCACTCAGCGCCTGTCGTAGGGCCCGCATTGACTGGTCCAGCTCTTCCACCGTTCGGTCCACGTCCCGTGACATCGCTCATCGCCGCCATTCCCGGGAGACCAGCTCCGCTTCCCACTTACGGGCCGCTTTGGACATCACGTGCAGCGACTGGCCCGCCTTCTTCGCCGCTGACCGCAGCTCTTCAGCGGTCGGGGTGGCCCAGTTCCCGCCGGCTCCCCGAGCTGGTTCCAGATCGGCGGCTTTCCCGGCCAGTCGTTCCGCCGCTCCGACCGCGTTGCCGACCATCTGCAGTGCCCGCCAGAACTCCCCGTAGCGGCGTAGCGCGCGGCGGTTCACCGGGGCGACGTTCACCCGGGCCGCCGTTGCGGTCAGGACTGCCATCAGGCCACCGCCTGGGCGGCCGATCGCCCGGTGGAGCGGCAGGCGAGTTTGGCGGCTTCGCGTTCGTAGCGGACCGCGTCGGCTTCGGCCTTCAGCTCCTTGGTCGACTCGTCGTGCTCGGCGGCGAAGATCGCCCGTTGCGCCGCCCTAGGCTGGTCAGTGGCCCGTGCCCACTCGCCCAGCCGCGACCACTGCACCCGGAACCGGCCGTGCCATCTGGCAGTCCAGCGCGCCAGCTCCGCGTGCGCCGACCAGGTGTCGAGTGGCTCGCCGGCGTACCGGTCGAGGAACTCCCGCCACAGCTTGTCCAGCTCGATGACCACCCGTTCCGGGTCGCACTCGGCCCGGAAGCTCTTCGCCTTGGCGCCCATCGCTCAGACCCCCTTCTGGATGGCGATCTGGGCCAGTCGGATGCCCTCGGCCACTCCCGCCCGCCATGCCTGTGCTGTGGGGATCTCCCGGTCCCGCGGGCGTGCCCAGTCGCGGCGCTCCCGCTCCAGTCGCCGGATCAGACGAGCCACACCGGTCGTGCTGCGTCGCCGAGGAAGAACCCGCTCCGTAGTCGTGTTGCTCATAACCGCACCGTCCTTTGCCGCTGTAGTTGAATGACCTGTCCGATGTGCTGTCGTGCTGCTCATTGCCGTACCTCTCCGGTGCCCGCGCATTCCGGGCACTTGCCGGTCCCGTGACATGTGCCGCATTCGTCGTTCGTTCCGGGGATGTCGCCGTACCCGTCACACTCGGGGCACCATCCCGGCACCGTGCACAATGCACATTCCATGCGAAACCCCTCCCTGCGTGGCCGTATTCATCTCTTCGACGCACGGATATGCGCCGGTTTTTGACATAGGGGTATCCACTCTTGAATTGTCAAAGAACAGGAATTTCGTATTGCGCCGTGCTCAGGCCACCTACATGCGGCCGGTCAGCGAACTACTTCTCGGCAGCCGCACGCGGGAGCACGCCCGGCTTGAGCCCCAGTGCCTTGAACGCCAGCCCGGACGACACCCGGCCGGTCTCGTCGTCCTTGATCTCCCAGGCGTTGACGCGCGGGTGGATCAGCTCGACCCGGAGACCCTCCTGGTAGCCCTCCCCCGGATCGGTCTCCAGCGTCACCCGGATCTCCTCGCCCTTCGGCGCCCGCTCGCCCTCCATCGGCAGACGCTTGGCGAACAGCGACACCACGTACTGCGGGGCGCCGTTGCGGTCGATCACCGGGCCGGACCCGTCCCTCTTCTGCTTCATCTCCGGCTCCTCGACCACCGTTAGCCGGTAGTTCGAGAAGTTCACCGAGAGATCCCTCATCGCTCCTCCTCAGGTTGTCCAGCTTGCCTAGCCATGTTGCAACCATACCAGCATGGCTAGCCATGTCAACAAACCTGCCTAGCCTGCTTGGCCTGGCTAGATAAATCACCTAGAGTGACGGTATGCAGAATCTGGATCCCGACGACCCGCGACCGCCGTACCAGCAGGTCGCGAACGCGCTCCGAGCAGCGATCCTGACTCGGACGTTCTCCCCGGGTGAGAAGCTTCCCTCCGGCCCCGAGTTGGCGAAACGCTACGGCGTTGCCCGGATGACCATCCAGCAGGCGATCCGGCTACTCCGGGACGAGGGGCTCATCGTGTCCCGCCAGGGCAGCGGCGTGTTCGTGCGCGAGCGCACCGAGCGACCAGTTGGCCTACGGCCACACCTGGAGCGCGCGTTCGAGCAGCCCGATGTGACCGTCGACTTCGCGGGATTCTCGGGCGAGACGCTGCACGGCGCCATCGCGGAGCCTCTCGACAAGATCCGCGCCGGTCGACTGCGGCCTAACTCGCTCCGAGTCCGGCTCCTGGTCCCAGACCCGACGAGCCCCTGGTCGCTGCCTTGTCGCACCGATGACCTGTCCGACAGTCCGGCGTTCCGCGAGCGCGCCCTTCGGATCATGGAGCGCCACACGCACGCCGTCGTCGAGGCAACCCGGGAACTCGGGGAACTCGGCCTGGTCGATACGGCCGAGGCCGAGCTGCGACTGTGCCCAACAGTCCCGCTGTTCAAGCTCTACCTGATCAACGGCACGGAGGCGTTCTTCGGCTACTACCCGGTCCAAGAGCACACCATCAAGCTCAACGGCGAGCCGACCGGCATCTGGGACCTCATGGGCAAGGACACGATCCTGTTCCACCACAGCGCCGAAGCCGACCCCGAAGCGATGGCCTCCCAGTACGTCCAGCAGTCGCGCATGTGGTTCGACAGCGTGTGGAACACCGTCGCCCGGGAGCCCAGCCGCCCGTGAGGCTCTCTGACGTCCTAGCCCGCTCGAAGCACATCCTTCTCGACTTCGACGGACCGATGTGCGCCACGTTCAGCGCCATCAGCAGCGCTGAGGCAACCCGGGAACTCGGCGAGCTTCTCGCGCGCCACCACGTGCAGGTTCCGGCTTACCTACTGGACACGGCGGACCCGTTTGCCCTGCTCTACTACGTCGCGATGAACGCTCCCCAGCACAGCGTCATGATCGAGCGGGCCCTAACCGCGCTGGAAGTTGCCGGCGTCAAGTCCGCGCAACCGACCCCTGGCCTGCCCGACCTTCTGGACGCCCTGACACGGTCCGGGCGCACGGTTACGGTCGTCAGCAACAACTCAGCGGCGGCAGTCGACACGTTCCTGGGCGCCGAGAGTCTCCGCGACTACTTCCACGGCGTCGTTGCCCGCGTGGACCCCGACCCCAGCCTGCTCAAGCCGAACCCTCACTTGCTCCTCCAGGCCGCCACCGCACTCGGGGCACCTCCCGCTAGCTGCACGCTGCTAGGCGACTCCGTGACCGACGTGGAGGCCGCCCGCCGCGCCGGCGCCGGATCTGTTGCCTTTGCCAAAAAGCCGGATAAGCGTGATCCACTGTTGGCAGCTGGCCCGGACGCGCTGATCTCCTCGCTGCGCGACGTGGTCGCTGCGTTGGCTGTGTGACAGCTCGCGGTGGTTGGCCAGGCCCCACCGCTTCACTGCGACGGGGTACAGCTCGGCGATTGAGCGCTGGCACTGCCAGTTGAGCTGCATCCAGATGTTTGACGCAGCATCCCTGCCCAGCCCACGGCTTTTGCGGGGTCGACACCGGGATCGGTGCTGGTGTTGTCGGTCGTCAAGCAGGCTACCGCGCGGTGGCGGCCGTCGAGAGGGCCGGACTGAAGAACGTCGTAACGGCCCGGCACCGGGTGTCCGGCAAGGCTCTATCCAGGTGTCGTTGCAACCACTTCGGGGCGCTATTGCTTGCGGATACCTGCCAGCATGAATCCGAGGACTCCAGGTAGCACCAGAGTGCGATGGCCGCTGGCGGGGGTGCATCCGGATGGGCACATCCCTGATGCTGTCTGTGTCCGGGGCGGCTGGCGCGCCTCGTGCCGGACTGCCACCGTAGGTACGAGCCCTTGCAAGCGGCGCGCCTCCGTCGAGCGGCCGCCGACGCGCTGGACCTCACGAGAAGGACACCCGACGCCATGGCTCGTGAGTGCGCAACCTACCCGTTCTTGAGAGGCGCCCCCGCGCCCAGCAGCCCGGGCGGGCGGTTCGCCTGCGTTATCGGCCCGCCGCGCGTCGGGCTACCGTCAGCCTCGTGAACGCGCCTGACGCCGGCGCCGATGTGGGACATGGCGCTAATGCGGGATGAGCCGCCCGACCGGACGCGGCTGCGTGAGATTGCCGATGAGCGGGCCGCGCTGCGGCGGGTGGCCAGGCTGGTGGCTCACAGCGCGCCGCCGGCCGAGGTGTTCAGCGCGGTCACGGACGAGCTCGGTCGCCTGATCGGTGCCGAAGCGACGTTCGTCTGCCGCGTTGATCACCCGTCCGTCGAGCGGGGGGAGGTTGACGGGTATGTCACCGTGCTCGGGGCATATGGCCGGGTAGGTCGTGAAGTACCAGTTGGTTTCCGGATGGAGCTGCAGCCGGGGATGGTCACCGCGGCCGCGCTTGGCACCGGGTGCCCGTCCCGGGTCAACGGTGAACGACTGGCGAAGAGCCCATTTGGTGCCATGACGGACAGGCTGGGGATGCGGACCGTAGTGGCCGCGCCGATTGTCGTCGGGGGACGCCAGTGGGGTGTGACGGTGGCGGCGTCCTCACGGGAGGACTTCCCGGCCGGGACCGAGTCGCGCATGGCCGAATTCATCGAGCTGGCCGCCATGGCGGTCGCCAACGCCCGGGCCGAGCAGGAGCTGCGCGCGCTCGCGGACACGCAGGCGGCACTGCGGCGCCTGGCCATGCTGGTCGCGCGGGGCGAGCCGCCAGAGGCAGTGTTCGCGGCCGTGACCAGGGAGGCTCTTCGGTATTTCGGTAACGGTACCGCAAGGATGTTCCGGTACGAGCTCGACGGAACCGTTACGCTGCTGGCCAACGAGGGCACGACCGGCCCCCACGTACGGGTCGGGGAAGGCTGGGAGGGCTATCCGCCGACCGGGGCGACCGCGGCCGTCCTGCGTACCGGCCGGGCCGCCCGCGTCGATGACTACCACGACGTTCCAGGTGGGGAGCCCGATCTCGCCGAGGGGATCCGGTCGGCGGTCGCCCTCCCGATA
>JAVROZ010000799.1:0-2702 GCA_032162485.1 Mycobacterium sp. | reverse complement strand
CTCGACCGCGCGGGCCAGGAACAGGTAGTACCCCTGGTCAGCACCCCGCGTGGCGGCGGCGAGTCGGCGCCCGGCGAGCAACTCCTCCACGAGGGAGCGCGACTTCGGCACGGTCGCAGCCAGTCCGCGCAGTTCGGCAACCGCGTCCGGCGCGCGACGATCGTCGATTACAGCGCCTCATCAGGGTAGGCCGGGCACTCTGGCCGGGTAGACCGCTCCTGGTTGCCCTCAGCGTTCGAAGGTCGTGCCCTTGCTCAGACGCGTCGTCCCGCTACTACTCACTGTGCTGACCGTCGCCGGGGTTGTCGTTGCCCTCACCTGGAGTCCGGTCTGGTGGGTCGCTGCCGCGGTCGTTGGCGCACTCGCTGCCCTCGCCTGGTACGACGTGGTGCAGAAGCGTCATTCAATCCTGCGCAACTATCCCGTCGTGGGACACATGCGTTTCCTACTCGAGAAGATCCGTCCGGAGATCCAGCAGTACTTCATCGAACGAAACATCGACGGCCGCCCGTACGACCGCGATACCCGCAGCGTGATCTACGAGCGGGCCAAGGGCATTCACGGTGAGAAGGCCTACGGGACCGAGCTCGACGTGAACGAGGTCGGGTACGAGTTCGTGCTGCACTCCTCGGCGCCGCGCGAACCGGACACCGAACAACCCCGTGTCCGCGTCGGCGGCCCGGCCTGCACCAAGCCGTACGACATGGCGCTGCTGAACGTGTCCGCGATGAGCTTCGGCGCGCTGTCCGCCAACGCGATCCGGGCATTGAACGCCGGCGCCCGGCGCGGTGGGTTCGCGCACGACACCGGAGAAGGCGGCCTCACCGACTACCACCTCGAGAACGGCGGCGACCTGATCTGGGAGATCGGCAGCGGCTACTTCGGCGCCCGCACCAAGGACGGGGACTTCGACCCTGACTTGTTTCGCGACAAGGCCGCACACGATCAGGTGAAGTGTGTGTCACTCAAGTTGAGCCAGGGCGCCAAACCGGGCATCGGCGGCGTGCTGCCGGCCGCCAAGGTGACCGACGAGATCGCGAAGGCCCGCGGCGTCCCCAAGGGTGAGAAGTGCGTCAGCCCTGCCTCGCACCGCGCCTTCCACACGCCGCGCGAACTCGTCCATTTCGTGGCCCGCATGCGCGAACTCGCCGACGGCAAGCCCACCGGATTCAAACTGTGTGTCGGATACCGGCACGAGTTGCTGGCGATCTGCAAGGCGATGGCCGAGGAGCAGATCACGCCCGACTTCATCGTCGTGGACGGATCCGAGGGCGGCACCGGAGCGGCGCCGCTCGAGTACGAGGATCACGTCGGCATGCCGCTCACCGACGGACTCATCACCCTGCACAACGCCCTGGTCGGCACTGGGCTGCGCAAACGGATCAAGATCGGCGCCAGCGGAAAGGTGGCCACCGGGATCGACATCGTGAAGCGGCTCATCCAGGGCGCCGACTACACGAACGCCGCCCGGGCGATGATGCAGGCCGTCGGATGCATCCAGTCGCAGCGCTGCCATACCAACCAGTGCCCGGTGGGTGTCGCCACTCAGGATCCGAGGCGCGCAAAGGCGCTCGTCGTCGCCGACAAGACGACCCGGGTGACCAAGTATCAGGCGGCCACCGTCGCCCAGGCCCAGCAACTGATCGGCTCGCTCGGCCTGTCCGGCCCGCACGAACTGCACCCGGCGATGCTCATGCGCCGCATCGACCACGTCAACACCCGGTCCTACCTCGAGCTCTACGACTGGCTGCAGCCCGGGGAGCTCTTCGACGACGTGCCCGCCGGCTGGGCGGACGACTGGGCCGCGGCCAGCCCCGACAGCTTTCAGCGACACACGAAGGGACGCATCGAATGAGCTCCACCGTCGCCGAGATGATCGTGAAGGCGCTCGCTGATCAAGGCGTACGGACGATCTGGGGCGTCGTCGGTGACGCGCTCAACCCCGTCACCGATGCGATCCGGCAAGAGGAACGCATCGAGTGGATCGGCGTGCGGCACGAGGAGGTCGCGGCGTTCGCCGCCGGGGCCCAGGCCCAACTCCGCGGCACGCTCGGTGTCTGCATGGGCACCGTCGGCCCCGGTTCGATTCACCTGCTCAACGGGCTGTACGACGCGAAGAAGTCGCACGCCCCCGTGCTGGCGATCTGCGGTCAGGTGCCGCTGGCCGAGATGGGCACGGACTTCTTCCAAGAGGTCGACAACGACGCGCTCTTCCGCGACGTCGCGCTGTTCTGCCGCACCATCACCTCACCGGAGCAGGCGGTGACCCTGCTCGAACAGGGCATCCAGGCGGCGCTCAACGGGCCGGGTGTCGCAGTGCTGACGCTGCCCGGCGATGTCGGCGGCCTCGACCTGCCGAAGAACGCCAGCCCGCCGTCGGTCGTCGCCGCCCACCCGCCGACCGTTCCAGACCCGGCCGCTCTGGACCGCGCCGCCCGTGTCATCGACGAAGCAGAGACCGTCACGCTCCTCGTCGGCATCGGCGCCCGCGACGCGCGCAACGAGGTGCTCGGCCTCGCCGAGAAGCACAAAGCGCCGATGGTGCTCACCCTGAAGGCAAAGGAGGGTCTCGAGCGGGACAACCCGTACCAGGTCGGCCAGAGCGGCTTGATCGGTAACCCAGCGGCCGCGGAGGCGTTCGACGGTGGCGACGTGCTCGTGATGATCGGCACCGACTTCCCGTACCGCGACTGGTATCCGGA
>JAVROZ010000798.1:0-3672 GCA_032162485.1 Mycobacterium sp. | reverse complement strand
CAGGGCGGACCGTGTGCGCGCACCGTCCTGGACACCGCCTTGTTGCACCAGGTGATCGCCGGCCACGACCCGCTCGACTCCACCTCGATCCAGGCCGAAGTGCCCGACGTCGTCGCTGCCGCCAAAGCTGGTGCGGCCGGTGACCTCAATGGGGTACGGGTCGGCGTCGTACGCCAGCTGCACAGCGGCGAGGGCTACCAGGAAGGAGTGCTGACCTCCTTCGAAGCCGCCGTCGAGCAGCTCAAGGCACTTGGTGCGGAGGTCAGCGAGGTCGATTGCCCGCACTTCGACCACGCCCTGCCGGCGTACTACCTGATCCTGCCGTCGGAGGTTTCGAGCAACCTGGCCCGATTCGACGCCATGCGCTACGGCCTGCGGGTCGGCGACGACGGCACCCACAGTGCCGAGGAGGTCATGGCGATGACCCGGGCCGCCGGGTTCGGGCCGGAGGTCAAGCGGCGCATCATGATCGGCACCTACGCGTTGTCCGCCGGGTATTACGACGCCTACTACAACCAGGCGCAGAAGGTGCGCACGCTGATCGCCCGCGACCTCGACGAGGCGTACCAGTCCGTCGACGTGCTGGTGTCGCCGGCAACCCCGACCACCGCTTTCCGGCTCGGCGAGAAGGTCGACGATCCGCTGGCGATGTACCTGTTCGACCTGTGCACGCTGCCGCTGAACCTGGCCGGACACTGCGGCATGTCGGTGCCGTCCGGGCTGGCACCGGACGACGGACTGCCGGTGGGGCTGCAGATCATGGCACCCGCCCTCGCCGATGATCGGCTCTACCGGGTGGGCGCGGCCTACGAGGCCGCCCGCGGTCCACTGCCGACCGCTATTTAGCGCCCAGCTGCGGATATTTCCCGCGCGGCCGCGCCATCGACCAGGCCACAGGGCAAGATGAATGCATGCGCATCGGAGTACTCACGGGCGGCGGTGACTGTCCCGGCCTCAACGCTGTAATTCGCGCGGTAGTGCGTACCTGCGACGCCCGGTACGGCTCGTCGGTGGTCGGTTTCCAGGACGGCTGGCGCGGGTTGCTGGAGAACCGTCGCATTCAGCTGGCTAACGACGACCGCAACGACCGGCTGCTCGCCAAGGGCGGAACGATGCTGGGGACGGCCCGGGTGAATCCCGAAAAGCTGCGGGCCGGGCTGGATCAGGTCAAGCAGACCCTCGACGACAACGGCATCGACGTCCTCATCCCGATCGGTGGCGAGGGCACGCTGACGGCCGCGCACTGGCTCTCCGAGGAGAACGTGCCCGTGGTGGGGGTGCCGAAAACGATCGACAACGACATCGACTGCACCGATGTGACTTTCGGCCATGACACCGCGTTAATGGTGGCCACCGACGCCATCGACCGGCTGCACAGCACGGCCGAATCCCACCAGCGAGTGATGTTGGTCGAAGTGATGGGCCGCCACGCCGGGTGGATCGCGCTGAACGCCGGCCTGGCGTCCGGTGCGCACATGACGCTGATCCCCGAGCAGCCCTTCGATGTCGAGGAGGTTTGCCGGCTCGTCAAACGTCGCTTCCAGCGCGGCGATTCGCACTTCATCTGCGTGGTCGCCGAGGGCGCCAAACCCGTCCAAGGCTCGATCGCGTTGCGAGAGGGCGGAATTGACGAGTTCGGCCACGAGAAATTCACCGGCGTGGCGCAACAACTCGGGCTCGAAGTCGAAAAGCGAATCAACAAAGACGTTCGCGTGACCGTGCTGGGTCACGTCCAGCGGGGCGGTTCGCCGACGGCTTACGACCGGGTGCTGGCCACCCGATTCGGCGTCAACGCCGCCGACGCCGCACACGCGGGCGAGTACGGGCAGATGGTGTCACTGCGCGGACAGGACATCGGGCGGGTGCCGCTGGCCGACGCCGTGCGTCAGCTCAAGCTGGTGCCCGAGAGCCGCTACGACGACGCCGCTGCGTTCTTCGGCTGACCAATCCTCACGAGTACCGGGCCCAATTGTTGGTCAACCCGTAGCCCGCGCTTCACCAGTCGGCAGGTTTTTTATCTGGGAAAATCGGCTATACGTCGTGTATGAACAACCGCGGTCCCTATCGCGGAGTCCTTCAGGAACCCGCCCCACCGGCTCGGCCCGGGGGGAACCCGGGTAGACCGATCTGGCGGGATGGCCCAGACGTCGGCGCCGCTACCGTGCCACAGCCCCGCCGCCCAAACACGTCCGGATTCAGACAAATCCCCAGTTCAGCGCGATCCATTGCACCCATCGCGGCAGCGCCAGCGATGCCCATGCCGCAACCGGTTCGACGCGTGGCCAATCCGGGCGGTATGGCGCTGGACTGCATCGAGCAGCTTGGTGAGCAGGTCCCTGCCCGCCGAGACTGGCGGGATCTGATCCATCGCTACCTTGGGATCGACCTCGGGCCGAGCCGAGAAGTGGCACATGAGAACGCGCTACGTGAGCAGATACGCGCCGCGGTGGGCGCTGCGTACCCGATAGCCGTTCTGAACCTCAAGGGTGGTGTGGGCAAGACTGCGGTGGTGGAAGCGCTCGGGTCGACGTTTGCCAGCGTGCGCTCCGACCGGGTGGTCGCGGTCGACCTTGACGCCGGAGACTTGGCGGACCGCCACGGACGCCGAAATAACCTGAGCCTGGTCGACCTGCTGTCGGACCAATCCGTCGCACGCTATGCCGACGTGCGGGCTCACACCTTCATGAACAGTTCGGGGCTCGAGGTGTTGGGCCTCCCGGACTACGCGCGTGGCAACTGGAGCATCAGCCGTCAGGATTTCGTCAAGGCGTTCTCGATTCTGCGAAACCATTATTCGCTGGTGTTGATGGACTGCCCCAAGACCCTCAATTCCGGTGTGATGGAAGCGGTTCTGCCGGAGTCCCGAGCCCTGGTAGTGGTCACCAGCACGTCCATCGACGCGATACAGAAGACCCGAACAACGCTGGAGTGGTTGAGCAACAACGGATATCGCAAGCTCATCGGGTCGACCGTGCTTGCGGTGAACCACGTCGAGCGGACAAAGTTGAGCACCTTGGCTGCCGCAGAACTCGAACAGTTGTCTGCTCACGTCGCCGCCACGGTGATGTTGCCTTTCGATCGGCACGTGCACCAAGGCAAAGAGATCGGAATCGATCGAATGAGCAAGGAAAGCAGACGCTGCTACCTGGAAGTGGCGGCCGCGCTGGCCCGCACGTTTCCCAGCAGGCATCTGACGTCGATCCGATAGCCCGCTTCGCCCGTTCGCCCGGCTCCGCCGTCCTCGCGCGCCCCACTAGGCCCGATGGTGGTGAGCCGCTTCGCCCGGCTCCGCCGCCCTCGCGCGCACCACTAGGCCCGATGGTGGTGAGCCGCTTCGCCCGGCTCCGCCGTCCTCGCGCACCCCACTAGGATCAACGATTATGACGGTTGCTGCCAAGGCTGACCTGCTGGAATACGACGAGGTCATCGAACGCTTTGATCCGGTGCTTGGACTCGAGGTCCATGTTGAGCTGTCTACCGCCACCAAGATGTTCTGCGGTTGCTCCACCACGTTCGGCGGCGAACCCAATACCCAGGTGTGCCCGGTGTGCCTGGGGCTGCCCGGCTCGTTGCCCGTGCTCAACCAGGTCGCGGTCGAGTCGGCGATTCGGATCGGCTTAGCGCTGAACTGCGAGATTGTGGACTGGTGCCGGTTCGCGCGGAAGAACTACT
>JAVROZ010000797.1:0-3488 GCA_032162485.1 Mycobacterium sp. | reverse complement strand
GACGGCCGAGCAGGTGCCGGCCGCAATTTCCGGTAATACCGCCTATGTTCACACGGCCGGCTGGGAAGCCGCGCTGCCGATCGCGGCTATTGACGCAATGGATGCTGGGCTGCCCGTTGTCGTCCGGCGTAATCCCGCCTACCGCTTCATGTTGCCCGACGACTGGCAGTTCGACGATGCACAGGATGCCGTTCAGATGATTCGTGCGCTTAGCCGACATCCCGCGCGGATACGCCGCATCAGGGAGCAGTTCGAGCTCATCACCGAATTGCGCAAGGACTGCCCGGAGGTGGTCCTTGCTCTTGAATACCGGCGGCTACTGCGGGAGTCACGCGCGACGCCGCGCAGCGACGCGTTTTGCCACAACGACAGTGGACCGTCGACCCAACGCGGCAGCGCAGTAATGGCAGCGCAGTAATGGCAGGAGGCCTGGTGGCGCTACCGCTATTCAGCATCGTGACGATCACCTACCAGAACCTGGAGGGACTGCGGCGCACGGTCGAATCCGTGCGGTCGCTGTCGTTTTGCGATCTGGAACACATCGTGATCGACGGTGGGTCAACCGACGGCACAGCTGAGTGGCTGGCGGCGAACTTCGACGGCAGCTGGGTCAGCGAGCCCGACGGCGGCCGCTACCATGCGATGAACAAAGGCGCTCGGATGGCCCGCGGCGAATACCTGTGGTTCATGCATGCCGGAGATGCCTTCGGTGATCCGTTGGTGTTGCAGCGCGTCGCCACCGCGATCGAGGGGGCAAAGACGCGCCCGGAGTGGCTGTACGGTCTGGCGCGCGTAGTGAATTCGGATGGCAGCCTGCACTCAACGCTGGGGATCGTCCCCTTCAGAATGTTCAACTTCGCGGTGCTGCTCCGGCCGATGCCGCACCAGGCGACCGCAATTCGGCGGGAACTGTTCTGGAAGATCGGCGGTTACGACGAGGAATTCGGTATCGCCGCCGACCAACTGCTCATGCTGCGCGCTGCCGACGCCACGCCACCGATGCCACTCGCCGACTTTCTCTGCGACTTTGACGGCACCGGAATCAGCGCAAACCGGTCAGCCTGGTCCCTATATCGCGATGGCAAGCGGATGCTTCGCCACTTGTCGACCCCCGTCATGCGTTGGCGGGCCTTGGACAACCTCATCGCACTCAGCTACGCGCTGATCCGGCAGTTGGCCCAGTCTTTCCGCGCCTCTGCTCTGAGGCCGAACGAGAATGCCGGCTCTGGTCAGTTGCCGTCGCCCGATCTCACCGGGCAGCCTTCGTGAGCGAGCGGATCGAGGTCAGCGCCATTCGCGACCATGACGCGCTGGGTGAGCTGAGAAAGGAATGGGCCACCTTGCATGGGGACGCAGCCCCCGGGTCGCCATTTGAGCATCCAGCATGGGCCGAAGGCTGGGCCAAGCATTTCGTACCCGACGGTGATCTGGAATGTGTTGCCGTGCGCGACGTCTCGTTGGACGGCTCGTTGATCGGGTTCGCGCCGTTGTATCGGCGACAGCGAGGGGTCTGGGGGCTAGGCGCGACCTCCATACAGCCCCTGGGCACCGGCCGCAGTCAATCCCTGACCGAGGTCGTCCAAGTGCTTGCGCTGCCGGATCGGACGAGTGAGGTGGTTCGGGAGGTCGTACGACACCTCGAAGGGCTGGAAGGCTGGAACTGGGCACAGTTGTCCCTCGGTCCCACCCAGGGATGGTTATTGCCGCAATGGCTTGAGGACCGGGCCGGCGCGGTGATCCGGCACTCCAAGGCGCGTCCCTGTGTCGTATTCGACGAATTACCTGCCGACCGCACCGCTCTCAGGGCTCGATTGAAGCGCAACGTCCGCGAGTCGATCCGCCGTAGCCGCAATCGTTCAGCAAAGCTGGGCGGGGTGGAGTTTCGCTGTGCTTCAGATCTGGATGACGTCGGGATGGTAGTGCCGAAACTGGCTCAGCTGCATCGGATGCGGTCGAGGATGGTGGGCAAGGTGGAACACCTCGACATCCTCGGCGGGACGGAAAGCGTATTCTTCGCCGAGGCCGTGCGAAGTCTCGCCGAGCAAGGTCTGGCCCGAATATATCTGGCCGAGCACGACGGCAACGCAATAGCGGCGCAACTCGTGCTTTCAGACGGCGACACCGACTACCTATCAGTCAGTGGGCTGGATCCCGACTATTGGGAGCTGAGCCTCAACACGTTGCTGATCTATAACGCGCTCGAGGATGCGGTCTCGTTGGGCCGGAGAAGGCTGAATCTTTCCACTGGACCAAGCCTGGCCAAGAATCGCTGGAGCTCCACGGTCGTGACCTACCACGACTTTGCGATCGTGCGAACGGATCGCCGATCACGTTGGCTGTACGGCGCTTTCGCGCATACCGGTCTTGCGCTTGCCCATCACCAGGAAGCCCGCTGGCATCGAGTCAAGGCCGACGGCGTGGACCAGCAGGAGCTGCCCCGCACTGTCTTTGAATTGGCCTGCGGTGCGAGCCCGTTCAGTCGGCATCGGTCTGGCAGATCGCCAATCGCGCCTCAAGCAGCTGTCGGATTAGGGAGATAATCATGGACGTCGCAACGGTATTGCACGCGGTGAAACAGCGATGGATAGCGGTCGCGCTCATCACCGCGGTGATGGCCGCCATAGCGGGACTCTTCGGTGTACTCAGCCCGCCGACCTACACGGCGACGGCCGCGGGACTGCTGACGGTGACGTCGCCGGAGAATCGTGCGCCATTCACTTTGGCCAACGGTTCGCAGTACATCCTGGACAGGATGACGAGCTATGCCCAGCTGGGCAAGACCACGCCCGTCCTGACCCCGGTCGTCAACGATCTGCATCTGCAAGAGACGCCGCTTACCCTCAGCGGCCGAGTGACGTCGACGAGCTTGGCGGACAGAGCTGTTCTGGAAGTGAGCGCCGAATATTCCGATCCGGCCGTAGCGGCCCGCATCGCCGATGCCACCCTGGCGCAGATGGGACAAGCCATTTCGCGCATCGAGAACGGCAATATCAAGGTGACAGCCGTGGGACCAGCCTCGGTGCCCCAAGAGTCGTCGAACTTGGGGGTCCTAATCTACGTCGTGGTGGGTGTGGTGGCCGGTCTGGTTATCGGACTCGTCGTCGCGGTCGGCATGGAACTCATGCGCCTGCGCGGTGGTTTGCGGTGGATCCGGGCTGAGGTCTAGCCGCGAAATCACCTACGATCGCAGCGGTGAGCCGTTGGAGAACAGAGTGACGCAGCCGCAGGTCGTCCTGCAGCTGTCCTCGATGGTGCCCCCGGCCCGATACGGCGGCGCTGAGCGCGTTGTCGGCTCATTCGCGGAACAGCTTGAGGGTGCGGGTTTCCAGGTACACAATCGGGGACTCAAGTCGCGCGTAGCCGATTCCGCAGCTGCGTCGGCACACCCGATCAGCAATGTTTTCTGGCCTTTCGACGGTCGCCAACGCGGCTTTGTGCCGCGGGCGCTGTGGCATGCCCTCGACACCTTTGCGCTGCTGGCCCGCCGA
>JAVROZ010000796.1:0-2558 GCA_032162485.1 Mycobacterium sp. | reverse complement strand
CGGACGCGAGCCCCGTCGAGAAGCTGGACGCGCTCAGCTGGGTCAACGTCAACGCCCTGGATCAGTTCTCGGACGAGTTCAGGATCCAGCTCGCCTGGATGCGTCAGTCGCCGCCTCGGGACACCGTCAACCCGGGATGGTCCTACCCGACGCGATTGCGCCAGATGAAATCGCTGCTCTCCGAGGGCATTCGGTCGGCAGAGCTCCGTACCGACGCGCCATCCACCACTGTGCTGGCCCGCTGCGTCATCGGCATGCAATGGATCCCGGAGAATATCCTGCGCGAAGTGGGCACTCGTACATCTCTCATTCTCGCTCGTGATACGACGCTGCGCGGTGTCGCCGTTCGCACCAAATAGCCACGTGCGGACCAGAATGTGGTACTGGCGGTTGGCGTAGCTTCGAAGCATGGCGCACATCATCGTTATCGGCGGCCACGGCAAGGTCGCCCTGCATTTGGCCCGAATCCTCAGTGAGCGCGGCGACCAGGTGAGCTCGGTCTTCCGCAATCCTGATCACACCGACGACGTCGCCGCAGCAGGTGCCGAACCTGTCACGGCCGATATCGAGCTTCTCGACACCGACGCGCTGGCCGCCCTGGTGGCCGGGAAGGACGCGGTCGTCTTCGCCGCCGGCGCCGGCGGGGGCGATGCGGCGCGGACCTACGCCGTGGACCGCGACGCGGCGATCCGGGTGATCGATGCCGCCGCACAGGCCGGCGTCAAGCGGTTCGTGATGGTGTCGTACTTCGGTGCCGGTCCAGGGCATGGGGTACCGCGCGACGATTCGTTCTTCGCCTACGCGGAGGCCAAGGCCGCCGCGGACACGCATCTGCGCGCCAGTGGTCTCGACTGGACCGTGCTCGGGCCGGGCCGGCTCACTCTCGACCCGGCAACCGGCCGCATCGGGATCGGCCAGGCGAAGGGTTCAGTTTCGCGCGCCGACGTCGCTGCCGTCGCCGCCGCGGCCCTCGCCGACGATTCGACGATCGGACGGACCATCGACTTCAACAACGGTGACGTCCCCATCGCCGAAGCGCTCGCGGGCTGACGCGGATTTGCTGTATTCGCACCGGAGCCGAGCCGCAGAGTAACGTTGCCAACGCAGCTGGTCTGCTGTCGCCGCGGCATGCGGCGCCGGCATCGAGTGAGGCGTATCAGCCTCACGAGAGGGAACCCGGTGAGAACCCGGGACTGTCCCGCAGCGGTATGCAGGAACGACCGCCGTCATTGAATAAAGAAGCACTGGTCTCCAACTAGAGGCTGGGAAGCGACGGCCAGTAGGAGCACCTCTCGAGGTGCGCGCCTGTGAGTCCGAAGACCTGCCAGTTGTGCCGGACGCGCCGTGTCCGGCGGCACATCGCCTCGTGGAATGGGCGTTTGGCCGTATCTGTTGTGGATATGCACCCTTGGTGCCTACCGCAATTCGGATCGGCTGCGCGTCCGCGGGCGGTGACCAACCCGTCGATTGAAGGACACCGCTAGTGACCGTTCAACCATTTACCGCAACCGTTACCGGTTCCCCTCGGATCGGTCCACGCCGTGAACTCAAGCGCGCGACCGAAGGGTACTGGGCAGGCCGCACCAGCCGATCCGACCTCGAATCCGTCGCGGCCACCTTGCGCCGCGACACCTGGTCGGCTCTGGCCGCCGCCGGCCTTGACTCGGTGCCGATCAACACCTTCTCCTACTACGACCAGATGCTCGACACCGCCGTTCTGCTTGGCGCCTTACCGGCCCGAGTCAGCGGAATCTCCGACGAGTTGGACCGTTACTTCGCCGCCGCACGAGGCAACGACGACGTCTCGCCGCTCGAGATGACCAAGTGGTTCGACACCAACTACCACTACCTGGTTCCCGAGATCGGACCGTCCACCAAGTTCACGCTCAACCCCGACAAGGTGCTCTCCGAGCTCAAGGAGGCCCAGGAGCAAGGAATCCCCGCGCGTCCGGTGATCATCGGACCGGTCACCTTCCTGCTGCTCAGCAAGGCTGTGGACGGCGCAACGGCACCGATCGAACGGCTGCAGGAGCTGGTTCCCAGCTATGCCGAGCTGTTGTCCCTGCTCGGGGACAACGGAGCACAGTGGGTGCAGTTCGACGAGCCCGCGCTGGTCACCGACATCTCCCCCGACGCGCCCGCGCTGGCCGAGGCCGTGTACAACGCGCTGGGCGCAGTGGCCAACCGTCCGGCAATTTACGTCGCCACCTACTTCGGTGACCCCGGGGCATCGCTGGCGGGGCTGGCCCGCACACCCGTCGAGGCGATCGGCATCGACTTGGTCTACGGTGCCGACACTGCCGTTGCGGCCGTCCCTGAGCTGGCCGGTAAGACTCTGGTGGCCGGAATCGTCGACGGACGCAATATCTGGCGCACAGACCTGGAAGCAGCACTGAGCAAACTCGCAACCCTGCTGAGTTCGACTGCGGCAGTTGCTGTCTCAACGTCGTGTTCCACCATGCACGTCCCGTACTCGCTGGAACCCGAAACCGACCTGGACGACAACCTGCGCAGCTGGCTGGCCTTCGGCAGTGAAAAAGTGCGTGAAGTGGTCATTT
>JAVROZ010000795.1:0-2506 GCA_032162485.1 Mycobacterium sp. | reverse complement strand
TCCGGCTGTTCGGCGCCGAGCACGTGCGAGTCCTGCCGCACGTGTCGTCAGTGACCCTGGCGTGCGCTCGGATGGGCTGGAACGTCCACGAGACCGAAGCTATCAGTCTGGTGACGGCTGAACCGCGCGCTGCCGTACGGCGCGGGGGCCAGGCAATCGTGCTGTCTAGCAACCGGACCACTCCGAAGGCGCTCGCAGGGCTGCTCAATGCGCATGGTCGCGGCGACTCGGAATTCGCCGTGCTCGAACAGCTCGGTGGTCCGGCCGAGCGCCGTCGGGACGGTACTGCCCGGGATTGGGCCGACAACGCGCCCGCCGACGTCGACGACCTCAACGTGGTCGCGGTGCGCTACCTGCCTGACGAACGCATCTCCCTGTTGCCCGACGACGCATTCGCTCATGACGGGCAGATCACCAAACATGGGATCCGGGCGGTGACTTTGGCGGCACTGGCACCGCGGCCGGGCCAGCGGTTATGGGACGTCGGAGCCGGCTCGGGCAGTATCGCCGTCGAATGGTGCCGCAGTTGGGCGGGCTGTACCGCCGTCGCGTTCGAACTCGACAAACAACGCCGGCTCAACATCGAGTTCAATGCCGCGGCCAACGGCGTGAGCATCGAGGCACGCGGGGAAGCGCCCGGCCAGTTCGACGGTGCCCCGCAACCTTCGGTGATCTTCGTCGGAGGTGGACTGACCCGACCCGGCCTGCTCACCGCCTGCCTTGACAACCTGCCCAATGGTGGGCGCCTGGTCGCGAACGCGGTCACCGTAGAGTCTGAAGCCCTACTGGCGCAGGCACATTCACATCATGGCGGTGACCTGCGACGCTTCCAGCATTACCAGGCTGAACCGCTGGGCGGCTTTGTCGGCTGGCGCCCGCAGTATCCGGTTACACAGTGGTCGGTAATCAAACAGTGACCGTGTATTTCATCGGCGCCGGTCCGGGTGCCGCCGATCTGATCACCGTCCGAGGCCAGCGGCTGCTCGAAACCTGCCCGGTCTGCCTTTACGCGGGTTCGATCATGCCGAAAGATCTGCTCGCACACTGTCCGTCCGACGTCAAAGTCGTCGACACCGGTCCACTGACGCTGGACCAGATCATCACCGAACTCGTCGCTGCTGACGCCGCAGGCCACGACGTGGCAAGGCTGCACTCCGGCGACCCATCCCTGTACAGCGCGCTGGCCGAACAGTGCCGCCGACTCGACGCCCTGGACATCGGGTACGAAATCGTGCCGGGCGTACCGGCTTTCGCTGCGGCCGCCGCCGTTCTCAAGCGTGAGTTCACCGTCCCCGGGGTTGCGCAGACGGTGACGTTGTCCCGGGTATCCACGCTGTCCACGCCCATGCCGCCCGGTGAAGACCTGGCCAGCCTCGCCAAAGTCGCCGGCACCCTGGTCTTGCACCTGGCCGCTGCACAGATCGACGTCATCGTCCCACAACTATTGGCCGACGGCCATCGACCCGAAACACCCACGGCGGTAGTGGCATTCGCGAGTTGGCCACAACAGACGGTGCTGCGCGGCACCCTCGCCGACATCGCCGCCCAGATGCGCCAGGCCGGCATCACCAAGACGGCTGTCATCGTCGTCGGTGACGTGCTGGCCGCCGAAGGCTTCACCGACAGTTACCTGTACTCAAGGGCCCGACGTGACAAAGGGGCGCATTGATGCGGGTTCTGCTGCTCGGCGGCACCGCCGAGGGGCGCGCCTTGGCCAAAGCCCTGCACCCCCAGGTCGATATCGTCAGTTCATTGGCCGGCCGGGTGCCCCACCCCGCGCTGCCGGTAGGCCCGGTGCGCGTCGGCGGATTCGGCGGGGTCGAGGGGCTGCGTGGGTGGATGCACGAGGAGCGCATCGACGCAGTCGTCGACGCCACGCATCCGTTCGCGGCGACCATGACCGCGCACGCCGCACAGGTATGTGGTGAACTGCACGTTCCGTACCTGGTGCTGGCCCGCCCAGCGTGGGATCCCGGCCCGGCCACCGTCGTAGCGTCGGATGGCGAGGCGGCGAAAGAGGTGGATCGCGAAGGTTATTCGCGGATCTTTCTGACCACCGGCCGGTCGGCCGTCAAAGCCTTCGCCGACAGCGACGCGTGGTTTCTGATCCGCGCGGTCACCGCGCCGGACGACGACCAACTGCCTCGTCGACATCAGTTGTTGTTGTCGCGCGGGCCGTATCACTACGACGACGAATTGCGGCTGCTCACCGAGCATCGCATCAACGCGTTGGTGACCAAGAACAGCGGTGGCGGCATGACCCGCGGCAAGCTGGATGCTGCTGTTGCGCTTGACATCCCTGTGGTGATGGTGGCGCGCCCGCAGCTACCCGACCGGGTGATGACGGTCGGTACCGTCGATGAGGCTGCGTGCTGGGTCGCGGCACTCCCCGGTCAGGATTAACTGCCACGCGGAGCGGCTCTGGGGGAGGTGTGGTCTGTTTCTGCGCGCTGGTGTCCAACGATGGGCAGCGCTCGGATCTGCACAACCACGCCGTATCTGATCT
>JAVROZ010000794.1:0-3109 GCA_032162485.1 Mycobacterium sp. | reverse complement strand
TCGGTCCCGACGATCTCGGCGCCCGGATCATCAACACCAGTTCGGGTGCCGGCCTGCAGGGCAGCGTCGGACAGGGCAACTACTCCGCCGCCAAAGCCGGTATCGCCGCACTGACCCTGGTCGGCGCTGCCGAGTTGGGTCGCTACGGCATCACGGTCAATGCGATCGCGCCGGCCGCACGGACCAGGATGACCGAGGCGGTGTTCGCCGAGACCATGGCCGCTCCCGAAGACGGCGGATTCGACGCGATGGCGCCGGAAAATGTGTCACCGCTGGTGGTGTGGTTGGGCAGCATCGAATCTCGCGACGTCACCGGCAAGGTATTCGAGGTCGAGGCGGGCTTGATCCGCGTCGCCGAGGGTTGGGCGCACGGACCGCAGATCGACAAGGGCGCGAAATGGGATCCCGCCGAGCTGGGGCCCGTGGTCACCGATCTGCTGGCCAAGTCCCGCGCGCCGGTCCCTGTGTACGGGGCGGGTTCTTAGCGGGTTCGCAGACTAGCGCGATTCACCGCGTTACGGGTCGCAGATAACGATCGGAATTGTGCGGTCGGTCCACGACTGGTAGTCCTCGTAAGTCGGATACATGTCCACGAGTTGTGGCCAGTACCGGGCACGTTCCTCGTCGGTGCCATCGCGCGCGGTCAGGTCGAGCACTTCCTTCTTGATCTGCACCTGCACCTTTGGATTGGCCTTCAGATTGAGATACCACAACGGGTTCTTGGCCGAGCCACCCCGAGATGCTGCCACTATCACCCGGTCGCCGTCACGCAGAAAATACAGCGGGCTGACCCGCGGTTCGCCGGTCTTGCGGCCGGTGGTCGTCAGCAGCGCCACCGGGATGTTCTGGAATGTGCCACCGAGTCCCTCGCCGCCGTTGCGGCGGTACATCCACGTGTTGAGGCGCGACATCCACTTGAGAAAGTGATCCATGAACGGCGCATTGAGAAACCGCGGTTGTGATTTCGGCACGGCGATCAGATGCGCTCGATGATGGTCCCGGTCGACAACGCGCCACCCGCGCACATCGTGATCAGCGCCGTGCTCTTGTCGGTGCGCTCCAGTTCGTGCAGCGCGGTGGTGATCAATCGACTTCCGGTGCTGCCCACCGGATGTCCCAGCGCGATGGCACCGCCGTTGACGTTGACCCGGTCCATGTCGGGTTCGTGGACCCGCGCCCAGGACAGCACCACGGATGCGAACGCCTCGTTGATCTCGACGATGTCGATGTCGCCGATCTTCATGCCGGCCTTCTCCAGGACTTTGGCCGTGGACTGTACGGGTCCGTCGAGGTGGTAGTACGGTTCGGCGCCCACGAGGGCCTGGCTGATGATCCGGGCCCGCGGCTTGAGGCCGAGCGCTTTAGCCTTGTCCTCATCCATCCAAAGCACGGCCGCCGCGCCGTCGGAGATCTGTGATGAGGTGCCCGCCGTGTGGATGCCGCCTTCCAGCACCGGCTTGAGTTGGCTCAATCCGGACAGCGTGGTGTCACGCAGGCCCTGGTCGCGACTGATCGGCGCGCGCTCCGCCGTCGGCCGCTTGTTCTCGTCGAGCACCGGCGCGACGATCGGTGAGATCTCGCGGTCAAAGCGACCTTCGCTCCAGGCTTGCTTGGCCTTCGCCTGGGAGCCGTAGCCGAACTCATCGATGTCGTCGCGGGTGATGCCGCGGCGCTTGGCGATCCGCTCGGCGGCAGTGAACTGGTCCGGCAGGTCGATGTCCCACGACTCGGGCCGCAAGATGGTGCGGTCGGGACCCGCGTTGGCGCCGAGGCCGACCCGGCTCATGGCCTCGATTCCGCACGCGATGCCGACGTCGATAGCGCCCGCCGCAATCAGGCCGGCGACGAGGCCGTTGGCCTGCTGGCCGCTTCCGCACTGGCAATCGACGGTCATGGCGCCAACGTGCTCGGGCAGCCCGGCGACCAGCCAGCTCACCCTGGTGATGTTGTTGGACTGCTCGCCGAACTGCGTGACGCAGCCGCCGATGATCTGTTCGACGTCGCCGGCGTCAATGCCGGCCTTGTCCACTACCGCCTTCTGAACTGCCCCGAGCAGCTCGGTGGCGTGCAGTCCTGACAGCCATCCGTTGCGCTTGCCGATCGGGCTGCGGGTGGCTTCGACGATTACCGGGTTACCCATGGAGCCAGGCTAGAACACGTTTCATTACTATGACAAGCGAGGACGCCGCGATGCCTTTCGTCTGCGGTGGAGGCATGTTTTACTGAGACTAGAACACGTTGCAATTTAGGAGAGCACCCTAATGGCACCCCCAAATATTTCGACCGACTTCGACTTCCTGGATCCCGACGTCAACCTGGCCGGGCTTCCCGTGAAAGAACTCGCCCAGCTCCGCGAGTCCGAACCGATTCACTGGGTCGACGTGCCCGACGGTTGCGGAGGTTTCGAGGACAACGGCTACTGGCTCGTCACCAAGCACGGCGACGTCAAAGAGGTATCCCGCCGCAGCGACACGTTCTCCAGCTGGCAGAACGGGGCCATCCCGACCTGGCCCAAAGAAATGACACGCGAGAGTGTCGAACTGCAGCGCAACGTCATGCTCAACATGGACGCCCCGCATCACACCCGGCTGCGCAAGATCATCTCCCGCGGCTTCACCCCCCGCGCCGTCGGACGGCTGGAGGAGGAGCTCGCACAGCGCGCCCAGAACATCGCGAAGAACGCGGCCGCCGCAGGCACCGGTGACTTCGTCGAGCAGGTGTCGTGTGAGCTTCCGCTGCAGGCCATCGCGGGCCTGTTGGGCGTGCCGCAGGACGATCGGGACAAGCTGTTCCGCTGGTCCAACGAGATGACCGGCGGCGAGGACCCCGAATTCGCGGACGTCGATCCCGCGCAGTCCTCGATGGAACTCATCATGTACGCGATGGCGATGGCCGACGAGCGGGGCAAGAACCCGACCGACGA
This sequence comes from Mycobacterium sp., assembly GCA_032162485.1. GTDB lineage: Bacteria > Actinomycetota > Actinomycetes > Mycobacteriales > Mycobacteriaceae > Mycobacterium. The sequence goes on along the minus strand of JAVROZ010000794.1, from coordinate 186 downwards.
CATCGTCACGACCTTGATCCAAGCCGACATCGATGGGGAGAAACTCTCCGACGACGAATTCGGCTTCTTCGTGATCATGCTGGCGGTGGCGGGGAATGAGACCACACGCAACTCGATCACCCACGGCATGATCGCCTTCGCGGACAACCCCGATCAATGGGAACTGTTCAAAAAGGAACGGCCGTC
>JAVROZ010000793.1:0-6358 GCA_032162485.1 Mycobacterium sp. | reverse complement strand
CGGGCCCGATCAACCACGTGCTGCCCGCCTGGGACGTCAGTTGCGGCCTGTATGCCGCGCTTGCCGTCGTCGCCGCCATCCACCGTCGCAACCAGTCCGGAATCGGTGCCCGCGTCAGCATCGCGCTGGAAGATGTCGCCCTGGCGACCGCGGGCAACCTGGGATTGCTCACCGAACCTCAGGTCATCGGCACGCAACGCGAGCGCCTTGGCAACTCGATCTACGGACAGTACGGTCAGGACTTCGCCGGTCGGGACGGGTCCAGGTTCATGGTCGTCCTGTTGACCCGCCGCCACTTTCGGGACCTGGTCCATGTGACGGGCACCGGTCCGGCCATGTCGGCGCTGGCCGAGGCGCTGAAGGCGGACTTCGGTTCCGAAGGCGACCGCTACCGGTATCGCGACGTCCTTTCTGGTTTGTTCGCCACCTGGTTCACCGACCACACCGGTGACGAGATCACCGCGGCGCTGTCGGGCACCTCAGTCCTGTGGGAGCGGTACCGGACCTTCGCGGAGGTAGCTGAGGGGCCGAAAGTTACTGCCAATCCACTGTTTTCCCGGCTGCAGCAACCGGGCGTGGGTGAATATCTAGCCCCAGCCATGCCGGCGGCATTCGACGGCGTCCATCCCGCGAGCGCGGCGGCGCCGGCATTGGGGGCGGACACCGCTGATGTGCTGACCGAATGCCTGGGCTGCACGGCCGCCGACATTGCGCGGTTGACAAGCGCGAACACGATCGCCTGAAGGGACCGCGCATGACCAAACTCGCACAGACCCTCGGTCTGACCGAACTTCAGACCGAGATCGTAGCGGCGGTAAGGCAATTCGTCGAAAAGGAGATCATTCCCAACGCGCCGGAACTTGAACGCGGCGACACCTATCCGCAGGCCATTGTCGACGGACTGCGGGAAATGGGCCTGTTCGGCTTGATGATTCCCGAGGAGTACGGCGGGCTGGGGGAATCGTTATTGACCTACGCGCTCTGCGTCGAGGAGTTGGCGCGGGGCTGGATGAGCGTCTCGGGCGTGCTCAACACCCACTTCATCGTGGCCTACATGCTGCGCCAGCACGGTACCGAGGAGCAGAAGCAACGATTCCTGCCTCGCATGGCGATCGGCGAAACGCGCGGCGCCTTCTCGATGTCCGAACCGGAATTGGGCTCCGACGTCGCCGCGATCCGCACTCGGGCAAAACGAAACCCGGACGGCACCTACACCATTGACGGCCAGAAGATGTGGCTCACCAATGGCGGCAGTTCCACGCTGGTGGCCGTGCTGGTGCGCACCGAGGAAGGCGCGGACAAGCCGCACCGCAATCTCACCGCGTTTCTGGTCGAGAAGCCGACCGGTTTCGGTGAAGTGGTGCCAGGCCTGATCATTCCCGGGAAGATCGACAAGCTGGGCTATAAGGGCATCGACACCACCGAACTCATCTTCGACGGCTACGGGGCCGGCGCCGACGACATCCTCGGCGGCAAGCCCGGCCAGGGCTTCTTCCAGATGATGGATGGCATCGAAGTCGGCCGGGTCAACGTGTCCGCGCGCGCGTGCGGGGTCGGCATTCGCGCCTTCGAACTCGCGGTGCGTTACGCCCAGCAACGTCAGACATTCGGCAAGCCGATCGCCGAGCATCAGGCCATAGCTTTCCAGCTGGCCGAGATGGCGACGAAAGTTGAAGCCGCGCATCTGATGATGGTGAACGCGGCCCGGCTGAAGGACTCCGGTGAACGAAACGACGTTGCTGCGGGAATGGCGAAATACCTTGCCAGCGAATTCTGTTCCGAGGTGACCCAGCAGAGCTTCCGTATTCACGGCGGCTACGGCTATTCCAAGGAGTACGAGATCGAACGGTTGATGCGCGATGCGCCGTTCCTGCTCATCGGCGAGGGGACCAGCGAAATCCAGAAGTCGATCATCAGCAAGCGGCTGCTCGACGAGTATCGGGTGTGAGCGATGACGATTCCGGATTTCGGCGCGCGTCCTCAGCTTTCCGAGGACGTCGCAAGTTTTGTCCGTAAGCGGATCTTCGAGGGCACTTACACCTCCGGCCAGTACGTCCGGTTGGACCAACTGGCCGCGGAACTGGGGATTAGTGTCACGCCGGTGCGTGAGGCGTTGTTTGCGTTGCGGGCCGAAGGCCTTGTCGCTCAACAGCCCCGCCGCGGCTTCATGGTGTTGCCGTTGACGCAGCGCGACCTCGCCGACGTGGCCAACGTGCAGGCCCACGTCGGTGGCGAACTGGCGGCGCGGGCCGCGCTCAACATCACCGACGACCAGTTTCGCGAACTCCAGGAGCTTCAAACACAACTCGAGGCGGCCTATGCCGCTGACGATGACGAGCGCACGATCAAGCTCAACCACGAGTTCCACCGGGCCATCAACATCGCCGCCGACTCGCCGAAGTTGGCGCAACTGATGTCACAGATCACCCGCTATGCGCCCGAGTCGGTGTTTCCCATGATCGAGCATTGGCCCGACCAGGCGGTCAAGGACCACCGTCGAGTGCTGTCCGCCCTCGGTTCGCACAATGAGGAGCAGGCTCGTGCCGCGATGTCGGAACACCTTGCCGCCAGTGCAGTTCCATTGATCGGCCATCTCATCGAGCGTGGCGTGGTGGTGACAGCGGTACCGTCTGGCCGCTCAGCGCCGCCGGCATGACAGGGCTAGCTTGCGTCGGTGCTGTGCAGCACTTGGAGACGGTTCTTCGCGCTGATTGATCGCCACCAGTTCACCGCTGCGGCAACGGTAAAGAACGCGGCCGAGGCCGAGTCGTCACTGCCCCAGCGAAACGGCCTACCATCCATCGCCAGTCTTGCCCCGGCAGCAAGGACTACCAGCGCCAATAGAATTAGGTATATCTTCTGCCATTTATGGGCCGAAGAGACCACTCGCTCATCGATCCGTATTGCTGCATCGCGGACGCGCGGATCGGCCGGTACCGGGCCGCGCAAGCTCGCACCGACTGCCGCCGACTGTTGCGATGAATCGAGCCCAGCAAGCGCTTTGGTGTACGCGGCGTGTGCGCGGACGGTGACGGCAGCCAGCAGGAGACCGAGGATCACGACGGCCACGACGGAGCCCGCAATCGTGAACGACGACCGCCCGTGCGAGTCCGGCGACAACTCCCGGACGTACCAGCTCCCGGTCCTGACAATGCCGCACCCGAACGCCGCTATCAAAGCGCGCGCCCACCAAGGCTTCAGCACAAAACGAATCCACATGGGGATTCCCTTCCGCAGGCCGACCCGCGCAAATCTTGGCGGACTCCCAGAGGTTAACAACGCGGGGCTAGCCTCGGCAGAACGCGTGGCATACCCTGCCCATGGGGGGCTCCGACACCATAGGGAGAGCAAATGTCTCCGCGTCTCGCGTTACGCGCTGCAGCCGGACTGGTGGCCTGCGTGTCGGCGATCGCGTTGGCGCCGCCGGCCGTGGCCGACCCGATGGATCCGATACCGGGGAACGGCGTCTTTCTCGTCGGTCCTGACGTTGCACCGGGCACCTACCGTACGCAGGGCCCGTCGGGTCCCCTTATTTTGGTGTTTGGCAAGGTGTCTGAGCTCTCGACGTGCATGTGGCTGCTGCACAGCACACCGGATGCGAGCGACGGCGACATAGTGAACTCGGGCTCGGGGATGTCCCCGATGCTCGCGACGATCCCGCCGAATGTAAAAGCCTTCGAGACAAAGAACTGCCAACCCTGGTCCCACGTTTAGGAATAGCTGGCGATCTGTTGTTGGCCGAGCGCTCTGGGAATACGCTGCAATTTGTGGGCCATCGGGGGCCGCAGGACAGGGGAGAGCAAATGCGCCTCACGTGTGCGTTTCGTGTTACGGCCGGACTCGTGGTTGTCGGGTCGGCGATCGTGCTGGCGCCACCCGCCATTGCCGACCTATTGGACCCGATTCCAGGGAACGGTGTTTTCGTTGTCGGGCCTGACGTTGCACCGGGCCTCTACCGCACGGGCGGTTCGGCGTCGACCTTCGGAGTTTGGATAAACAATGTGCCGACCCAGGACTCGATGTGCGCATGGTTCACCTACAGCACGCCCGATGCCAATAAGGAGCACGTAGTCCAGACGAACATCTCGGTGGGACCGATGTTCGCGAATATCAATACGACGATCAAGGCCTTCGAGTCGCAGAACTGTCAGCCCTGGACGCGGGTCCCTTAAGGCCGGTTTGCCCCGATCAACATCTCCCGTAGCCGCGGGATATCGACCTTTCCGGTACCACCGCGCGGAACGTCGTCATCAGATTCCAGTAGGACCCAGACCGTGGGCACCTTGAATGCGCTCAGCAGTTCGCGTGCCGCTTTGCGCAATTGATCGGCGGTGACCGTGTGACACACCACCGCCGCGCCCACCCGTTGGCCGGCGGTGCCCGAAACGTTGGTGACGAAGGCGTTGTCGACGCCCTCGATAGTGCGCAGCGCGCGTTCGACCTCGCTCGGATAGACAGTGGCGCCACTGACTTTGAACATGTCGTCGGAGCGGCCGTGGTAGAAGAGGTAGCCGTTCTCGTCGAGCCGACCCAGGTCACCGGTGGGGTAGAAGCCGTCGGGGGTGAACAACTCCTCGCGACTGCGTCGACAGATTCCGCGCAGCGTGTGCGGACCTCGTAGTTGGATTATTCCGATCGTCTCCGGCGGCACCGCTTCGCCGGTATCGGAGTCGACGATGCGAACCTCCATGCCGGGAAACGGCTTTCCGCAGCTACCCCACGCCGATGCCGGCATGTCCGTGTCGGCGGCGTAACCGCAGTACGGTCCGAAGGCTTCGGTCATGCCGAACAGTGTTGCCCGCGCGCCGTTTTCGGCCCGCTGCTCAACGGGGAGCAGCGCGCCCAGGCTGCCGGGCAGCAGTGCGGAAAGGTCGGTCTGGGCTCTGTCCGGGTGCCGTGCCAGCGCTTCGGCCTGATCGGGCCAGCCCCGGAACAGTGTGACCCGTTCCTTTTCCAGCAACCGCAGGGTGGTGTCGGGTTGCGGTCGTTGCTCGGTCACCAAGGTGGCACCGGCGATCAGCGCGGACAGTATGCCGCTGCCGAAGCCGCCTACCCAGAAAAACGGCATCGGCAGGTACAAGCGGGTGTCCGAGGTAATGCAGCGTGCCGCAAGGCCCGAACGCACCGCCCCCAAAGCGTTTCCGTGCGAGTGCACGACACCCTTGGGCGTCCCGCTACTCCCGGAGGTGAACATGATGACGAGCGGATCTGCGGGGGTCACCGTTGCGGCCATCGCGTCGACGATTCGGCGGTAGTGTTCACCGGCGGCCACTTCGGCGAGCTGACCAGCAGACCAAATCCGTTGTAACGCAGGAAGTTCAGCGCGCGGCACGGACTGCACGGCGTCCAGGTACCGGTGGCCGCGGAATTCCTCGACACTCACCAAGAACTGCACCGCGGCCATCCGCAGCTGTGCGACGAGTTCGGCTGGCTGCAGCAGGGTGCTCAGCGGAACCAGCACCGCACCGATGCGGGTCAGCGCGATCGCGATCTGCACCCAGCGGGTGCTATTGGGCATGATCAGTCCGACCCGGGTGCCCTTGCTCACACCCGCCTCGATCAGTGCCGCAGCTAATTCCGCTGTCGTTCAGTGGATTTCCCGGTAACTGGCGCGCGACACCGGGTCGATGACCATGGGTTTGGCGCCGTGCCGGGCCGCCTGCGACCCCACCAGGTGGTCGATGGTGTCAGTCACTGAACAGCTTCCGCAATTGCTGGGTGTCGACCTTGCCGCTGGAGAGCAGGGGAATCTCGGAATGGTGCAGCGCCAGGAACCGCTTTGGGATTTTGTAGGCCGACAGCTCCGCCTTGAGACGCTCGCGCAGGGCTGCCTCGTCGAAGTCATCGGTTCCGTCCGGCAGTGCGACGACGGCGACCACCAACTGCCCTCGTCTTGCGTCGGGTATCCCCACGACGTGCGCGGCGACGCCGATCTTGGCGAGCGCCTTCTCGACTTCGGCGGACGAGACGTTGGCGCCGCCCGTCTTGATCATTCCCGACAGTCGACCGACGAAATACATGAATCCCTCGTCGTCCGAACGCACCAAATCACCAGTGTGAAACCAGCCTTCGGCGTCGAAGCACTCCTCGCGACTGCGTTTGTAGTAACCCTGCATCACGTAGGGTCCGCGGATGCAGAGTTCACCTACCTCGCCGCCCTTGACCCGCGCGTGGGTGTCCGGATCGACGATCAGGGTGTCGAAGCCCGGTGCCGGCTTGCCGTAGGACCCGCGCCGCCGTTCGGGTTGGTCGGATTCGTCCGGGCTGACCAGCAAGACGCTGCCCGCTTCGGTCAGCCCCAGCATGTTGTGCCGCAACTCAGGGTCAACGGGTCGTGTCTCGGGCGCCATGATCGGGT
>JAVROZ010000792.1:0-4459 GCA_032162485.1 Mycobacterium sp. | reverse complement strand
CCTGCACAACGCTGCCGGGGGCACGCCCACCGCCCCGATATTTTTCAGTGTTGATGACAACATCGACCGCAATACGTGGAATAACGTTGCGGTGCAATGGTTTCGCGGAATCAACTCGGTGTTGGGGGTCGGCCGCACGGGTATCTACGGACATGCGCAGGCGTGCGGATGGGCGATCAGTGACGGTGTGATCGGGAACTCGACCAGCCCGGGCCATAGCTGGGCATGGCAAACCAAGGCGTGGTCGAACGGGCAACGTGAAGCCGCGGCGGTGCTTTATCAGGGAGTGATCGAGGGCCCCGTGCTGAACGGCATAAAGGTGGATGTTGACGACGTTCTGGCCCCAGATTTCGGTCAGTGGGATCTGTCGCGATGAGCAAAGCGACGACGGTCATCGTCGTCGCCACTGTCGTTTGCGTATCCGCCTGTAGCCCGACAACGTCGATGCGCTCGCAGGCCAGCCCGATGTCGTCACCAGCGACCGATTCGGCCGCAATCGGTAAACCGCCATCAACACCCTCGCCACCACCTTCGACGAGCGCGATCACGCCCAGCGGCGTGTTCGGTAACCCGGTCGCGGCCGCCTTGTTCTGGCAGACACAGTCACTCGAGGACAACTGCGGCCTGGTGTCGGTAGCCGATGTGGTCGGCGAGATCACCGGGCATGCGCCCACCGAGCAGCAGGTGATCGCGTTGGCTTTGAAAACCCCGTCGGGCACCAACCCCGGCCCGATCTACGCTCCGGTGAACGACCCGAACCACGCGAACGGCAACGGCGGCATCGAAATGGCCGACGAGGTGGTGCTGCTCGAGCACTATGGCATCAAGTCGGTGATGACCGATGCGACAACGCACCCCGATCAGACCGGCCTGCCTGCGCTCGAGCGCTACCTCACCGGCAACCGCAAGATCATCGCGTGGGTGAATTCCGCCGTCATCTGGGACACCAAAGACCAGCGCACCGCGGCCGATCACTTCCTGGTGGTCACCGCCGTCGACACCAACAACGAGATCGTGCATCTCAACGATCCGGGTGCTGATCATGCCGACGAGCAGGTCTCGATCGCCACCTTCACAGCCGCCTGGCAACCTGGGGGAGACTCGATCGTCGTCACCTCGGCGGCCACCTGAACGAACGGACACCCCGCGAGCCGGGAGCTCACGGGGTGTCCTTACCGCCTTTGTTGACCGGAATTAATCCAGGTCGAAGCGGTCGTTGTTCATGACCTTGACCCATGCCGCGACGAAGTCCTCGACGAACTTCGCCTTGTTGTCGTCCTGCGCGTACACCTCCACAAGGGCACGAAGAATCGAATTCGACCCGAACACAAGGTCATTGGCGGTCGCGGTCCACTTGGTAGCACCGGTGGCACGATCGGTGCCCTCGTATACGTTCTCCGCGGTCTGCGACGGCTTCCACTCGGTACCCATGTCGAGCAGGTTGACGAAGAAGTCGTTGGTCAACACACCCGTCTTGTCGGTGAACACGCCGTGCTTGCTGCCACCGTGGTTGGCGCCCAGGGCACGCAGACCACCGATGAGGACCGTCAACTCGGGAGCGGTAACCCCCAACAGGTAGGCCCGCTCCAGCAGCAACTGCTCGACGGGGGCCTTCTCGCCGGGACGGACGTAGTTGCGGAACCCGTCCGCCCGCGGCTCGAGCACCGCAAACGACTCCACATCGGTGCTTTCCTGGGTGGCATCGGTACGCCCGGGGGCGAAATGCACCGAGACCTCATAACCAGCGTCCTTCGCCGCCTTCTCGACCGCCGCGGACCCAGCCAGGACGATCAGGTCGGCCAGCGATAGCTTCTTGCCGCCCGCGGCGGAACCGTTGAAGTCCTGCTGGATTCCCTCGAGGACCGGTAGCACCTTGTCCAGCTCGGAGGGTTCGTTGACCTCCCAACCCTTCTGGGGTTCCAGACGGATCCGTGCCCCGTTCGCACCACCGCGCTTGTCGGTGTTGCGGTAGCTGCCGGCTGATGACCAGGCCGCCTTGACCAGCTGCTGGACCGACAGACCGGACTCGAGCACGTTGGCCTTAAGGCCCGCGATGTCTTCTTCGTCCACCAGCTCGTGGTCGACGGCCGGAACCGGGTCCTGCCACAACTGCGGCTCGGCAACCCACGGCCCGAGGTACCGCGAGATCGGTCCCAGATCACGGTGCAACAGCTTGTACCAGGCCTTGGCGAACGCCTCGGACAGCTCCGCCGGATTTTCCAGCCAACGCTGGGTGATCCGGCGATAGATCGGGTCCTCGCGCAACGAGATATCGGTGACCAGCATGGTCGGGGCGCGGCCCGGGCCGCCGAACGGATCGGGGATGGTGCCCGCGCCGGCGCCGTCCTTGGCGGTGAACTGCCATGCCCCCGCTGGGCTCTTGACCAACTCCCACTCGAAGCCGTACAGGGTCTCCAGGAAACTGTTGTCCCATTTCGTCGGCGTGGGCGTCCAGACGACCTCCAAGCCGCTGGTGATGGCATCCTTGCCGACACCGCTGCCATACGAACTCTTCCAGCCCAGGCCCTGCTGCTCGATCGGGGCAGCCTCGGGTTCGGGTCCGACCAGATCGGCGTCACCGGCGCCATGCGTCTTGCCGAAGCTGTGGCCACCCACGATGAGTGCGGCGGTCTCCTCGTCGTTCATCGCCATCCGACCGAACGTCTCGCGGATGTCGTGCGCCGCGGCAACCGGATCCGGTTTGCCTTCGGGGCCTTCCGGATTGACGTAGATCAGACCCATGGTGGTCGCACCGTAGGGCTCCGCCAGTTGGCGATTGCCCGAGTAGCGCTTGTCGGTGCCCAGCCACTCCTCCTCTTCGCCGAAGATGACTTCTTCTGGTTCCCAGACGTCGGGGCGACCAAAACCGAAGCCGAAGGTCTCGAACCCCATCGACTCCAGGGCTACGTTGCCCGCGTAGACCAGCAGGTCAGCCCAGGAGATCTTGTTTCCGTGCTTCTTCTTGACCGGCCACAGCAGCCGGCGCGCTTTGTCCAGGCTCGCGTTGTCCGGCCTGCTGTTCAGCGGGGCGAACCGCTGAAGGCCCTGTCCGCCCCCGCCGCGGCCGTCATAAATGCGGTAGGTGCCCGCCGCGTGCCAGCTCATCCGGATGAAGAAACCGCCGTAGTGGCCGTAATCGGCCGGCCACCAATCCTGCGAGGTGGTCATGACCGAGATGAGATCAGCCTTGAGCGCCTCGACGTCGAGCTTGGCGAACTCCGCGGCGTAGTCGAAGTCCGGGCCAAATGGGTTGCCCTGTACCGATTGCGGGTGCAGCCTCGACACATCGACCTGATCGGGCCACCAGTCCCGGTTGGTCCGTGGCGCATGCGATTTCGGCGTCGGCGAGGGGATGGCCGGATTCTCGCTCTCGCTGGTGCTGGATGTTGCCTCTTCGGGGTTGGGTGGGCGGCTATGGGACGTATCGGATGACACTGCGTTCCTTCCGGGTGTTGGTGAATTGGGCTGCGATCACAACTGTGATCAGGAATCATTAACCAAACAGTCGGGGCACATGCCCCAATAGATGACTTCGGCCTCGTCGAGAACAAACCCATCCAAAATCTTTTCGTCGTCCGATGGCGTCAGGCACGGCGCCTCACCGACCGCACAATCGATGTCGGCAATAACCCCGCACGACCGGCATACGACATGGTGGTGGTTGTCACCGACGCGGGACTCGTACCGAGCCACCAAGCCCGAGGGCTGGATCCGCCGGACCAGACCCACCGCCGTCAGGGCATTGAGTACGTCGTATACGGCCTGCCGCGAAACATCGGGCAGGCTTTGCCGCACTGTCGAGTAGATCGTGTCGGTGTCGGCATGCGGATGATCCTGCACCGCCTCCAGCACTGCGACCCGGGGTCGGGTTACCCGCAAATCCGCCACCCGCAACTGCTCGGCGTAATCCGGGGCTGAGGACACAGGGCCCATAGTTCGCGCTTATCTGGAGTCAGTCAAGACTTTGTCGCGAGCGATTCTGGTGTCCAAGATTTCTCCGTGCCCGGGGTAACCTTTGACCCCGCGGCCGACCGACAAGCGGCCACTGACCTTGCGCATGGGGCCACGACGGCAATGCAACACGAACATTGGACGCGGTCCGGCGTCAGGCTGCGGCTACGACATGACCGCGCCGGCGATTTGAACTGGCTGTTCCTTCCCGGCGGCCCGGGAATCGGTTCGGAAAGCCTTTATGAGCTCGTGGACACGGTCGATGTGCCAGGCAGGGCGTGGCTGGTCGACCTGCCCGGCGATGGTTCCAACGTCGGCGCACCCGGGGCGCCGGGGAATCCCTACAGTGTGTGGCCGCAGGTCTTGTTGGAAGCGGCCCAGGCCGTCGACCATCCGGTTTACGTGGGACACTCCACGGGAGGCGAGTACCTGCTCTCGACTCCGGGCTTGGCCGGATGTCTGGCGGGCCTGGTGCTGATCAGCACCGCCCCGGACGCATCGTGGCTGC
>JAVROZ010000791.1:0-2963 GCA_032162485.1 Mycobacterium sp. | reverse complement strand
GTGCGATGTCGTAGATCACGCCGCGCTCGCCGCCTCGCGCGGCAAACCGCCGGTCCCCGATCAGCAGAGCCACCACAATGCCGGTAATGATGAAGAACGCATACGCGCGGATCGGCACCGGCCCGAGGTGCCAGACCCCGCGGGGCGGGCTGGGGATGTACGCCAGCCACGTGGTCGTCATGCGGACTTCCTCTGCCGCACACCGGTAGCCAGTTCCTCGGTCAACGCGCGCAATGTGGGCAAGCCATCACCCAATGCCGAAACCAGCGCCGATCCGACGATCACACCGTCGGCATAACTGCCGATCTGCGCCGCCTGCGCTCCCGATCGCACACCCAGGCCGACGCCGACAGGTATGTCAGACACTGCCTTCACCCTCCCCACCAGCTCAGGTGCGGCATTCGATACCGCATCACGTGCGCCGGTAACTCCCATCGTCGAAGCCGCATAGACGAATCCGCGGGAAGCCTCGACCGTGGTCACCAATCGTTCGGGCGTCGACGAGGGCGCCACCAGGAAGATGCGATCCAATCGGTGCTCTTCGGATGCCGCCAGCCACTGGTGTGCCTCATCGGGAATCAGATCAGGAGTAATCAAGCCGTGTCCACCCGCCGATGCCAGGTCCCGGGCGAACGCGTCAACTCCGTAGCGCAGTACAGGATTCCAATAGGTCATCACTACGGCACGTCCACCGACTGCACTGATCGCCTCGACCGCGGCCAGCGTGTCCCGAACCCGGACTCCCCCACTCAGGGCCTGCTCAGTGGCACGCTGAATGGTGGGACCATCCATGCCGGGATCGGAGTACGGCACGCCCACTTCAATTATGTCGCAGCCAGATTCGACCAAGGCGGTCATCGCTTGCATCGACGTCGGCACGTCGGGATAACCGGTGGGCAGATAACCGATCAAGGCCGCACGATCGTCCGCACGACACGACTCGAACAGTGGGCCCAACCTGCTTGTCTCGCTTTGCTCCACCGTCATCATTGAACCGATTCGCCCGCGTCGTCAGGTTTGTCCAGCAGGCCGAACCATTTCGCTGCGGTCTCGACATCCTTATCGCCACGGCCCGACAGATTCACCACTATGACCGCGCCCCTTCCCAATTCGGCACCCAACTTCAGGGCGCCGGCCACGGCATGCGCGGATTCGATGGCAGGAATGATGCCTTCGGATCGGGACAGCAGGCCGAACGCGTCCATCGCCTCGGAATCGGTGATCGGCTCGTACTGGACACGTCCGGTCTCCTTTAGCCAAGCGTGTTCGGGGCCCACCCCCGGATAATCCAAACCCGCCGAGATGGAATGCGATTCGATGGTTTGGCCGTCATCGTCCTGCAGCAGATAGGAGAACGAACCCTGGAATGCCCCTGGAGAACCACCGGTGAATGTCGCCGCGTGCCGACCGGTCTCTACACCGTCGCCGGCAGCCTCGTAGCCCACCAACCGCACACCGGGGTCGTCGAGGAACGGATGGAAGATGCCGATCGCGTTGGATCCTCCACCGACACATGCGACCACCGCGTCGGGCAGCCGGCCCGCCTGCCGCTGAATCTGAACGCGCGTTTCCAGTCCGATGATGCGCTGAAAATCGCGCACCATCGTCGGGAAAGGATGTGGTCCGGCGGCAGTACCGAAGCAGTAATAAGTGTTGTCGGCGTTGGTGACCCAGTCCCGGAACGCCTCATTGATGGCATCTTTGAGGGTCCTGGATCCGGTTTCTACCGACACGACTTTGGCGCCGAGCAGTCGCATCCGCGCCACGTTGAGCGCCTGGCGCGCGGTATCGACCGCGCCCATGTAGATGATGCAGTCCAATCCCATCAGTGCACACGCGGTGGCGGTGGCTACACCGTGCTGGCCTGCGCCTGTCTCGGCGATGACCCGGTTCTTGCCCATCCGGCGAGCCAGCAATGCCTGACCCAGAACGTTGTTGATTTTGTGAGAACCGGTGTGGTTCAGATCTTCTCGTTTCAGAAAGATCCGCGCCGAGCCTGCATGCTCACCGAGTCGGGTCGTCTCGTACAACGGCGACGGACGGCCGGCGTAGTGCGCCTGCAACCTATCGAGGGTGTCGAGGAAATCCTGGTCGACGCGTTCCTTTTCATAGGCGGTGGTGACCTCGTCGATCACAGCCATCAGCGCCTCGGGAACGTACCGGCCACCCCAACCGCCGGGGCCGCCGAAATGTCCACCCTGATCAGGGTCGTAGTGGGTCCGTTCGACGACGGCAGCACTGGTACGCGGGATATCCGGGGAGAGATCTGCCATCAGAAAGGCTCAACGCGCGCGCAGCACATCAACGGCTAGCGAGAAGGCTTCGGACAGGACGGATGGGTGCCTGCGGTGACCAGGTCGGCGACTGCCGCACGTGGGTCACCGCTCTTGACCAAACCCTCGCCGACCAGCACGGCGTCGGCACCCGCACCGGCATACGCCAGCAGATCACCGGTGTGCCGCACTCCGGATTCGGCGATTCTGATCACCTTGCTGGGCAGTCCGGGAGCAATTCGGGCGAAGCAGTCCCGGTCGACCTGCAACGTTGCGAGATCGCGGGCGTTGACGCCGATTACGGTAGCCCCGGCCTTCAGAGCGCGGTCGGCCTCTTCCTCCGTATGCACCTCGACAAGCGCTGTCATACCGAGTGATTCGGTGCGATCGAGCATCGACGCCAGGGCTGATTGGTCCAACGCGGCGACGATGAGCAACAACATGTCGGCGCCGTGCGCACGCGCCTCGTGGATCTGATACGGCTGAACCACAAAGTCTTTGCGCAACACCGGAATCGACACTGCGGCACGCACCGCATCCAGGTCATCAAGCGATCCGTGAAATCGACGTTCCTCGGTCAGCACACTGATGATTCGAGCGCCGCCGTCCTCGTAGGCGCGGGCCAGCTTTGCCGGGTCGGCGATGGTCGCCAGTGAGCCAGCCGACGGGCTCGCACGCTTCACCTCGGCG
>JAVROZ010000790.1:0-3772 GCA_032162485.1 Mycobacterium sp. | reverse complement strand
GAGCAGTCGATATGGCAACCGCCCCGCAATTTCGAGCTGCCATTGCCGATATTCTGGCCGACCATCCGGCGGCATTCGTTATCGACTTACTCGGGGTGGAATTCTTTGGCTCAGCTGGCGTCAGCGTTTTAGTGGACACCCGCGACGGCGTAGCTAGTGACGTGCGGTTTGCGGTGGTGGCCGCAGGGCCGGTGACTGGCCGGGTGCTGCAGTTGCTAAATCTAGAAGAGCTCTTGTCAGTCCACGAGAATCTCGACGCGGCACTGACGGCAATAAACGCAACTTAAACGGCCTGGTCCTGGACAACTTGTTAACTATGCTGAAGTCCTGGTACCCCAGCAAAATCAGTCCACCGCAAGCGATTAGGTGGGCGTACGGCCAGTGAGCTATGCTGGCTGCTCGGATCGGTTCCGGCCCCGTCGTCTAGCGGCCTAGGACGCCGCCCTCTCACGGCGGTAGCGTGGGTTCGAATCCCATCGGGGCTACTCATCCTTCATCAAGCCCCGCGCTAGCTGGACGCGGGCGCGGTCGAGCCGCCGACCGGCATGTGCGGAATTCCGAGCTTGCGGTGATCCCACGACCGGGTGCGCCGGCTGACGATGCGCACCGCGACCCGCTTGTTCATCATCATGTCGACCGCGGGCTTCACCTCATCGGTGTAAGGCCCGGTGTAGCGCTCCCAGACACTGACGCCCACCCGAAAGATGGCGTCCGGCTCGTCGACGATCTCGGCGGTGCCCTCAAAGGACACCCCGCGCAGGCTGTCGTAGGTGTCGCCGTCCTCGATCATGAAGCTCACGCGCGGATCGCGCTTGAGGTTGACCGCCTTCTGCGACTTGGCTTTGGTCTCCAGCCAGATCTCGCCGTCGACCACGCCGTACCACATCGCGGTCAGGTGCGGCTGTCCATCTGAACCGATGGTGGCCAGCGTCCCGGTACGGCTGCGCGCGACGAAGTCGGTGATCTCCGATTCGGACATGACGATCTGCGCGCGCTGGTTCGTTCCCATCGCGACAGTGTCTCAGGTCACGAATCTGCGGCTGAGCCGTGGGCATTGCGGTGTAGCTCACAACCGCCGGGTCAATGCGTCGGCGGCCGCCAGTAGATCGGCGGCCCAACGTTCGCCGGGCCGGCGGCCCATCCGATCGATGGGTCCCGACACCGAGATGGCGGCGACCACCGAACCGCTGGCGTCACGCACCGGCGCAGACACACTGGCCACCCCCGGCTCGCGTTCGGCGGCGCTTTGCGCCCAACCGCGGCGCCGCACTTCGGCCAGCGTGCGGTCGCTGAACTTAGCGTCGGGCAACACCGCTTTGCGGGTGGCGTCATCGCTGTAGGCCAACAGCACCTTGGCGCCGGAACCGGCCGTCATCGGCAACCGTGCGCCGACCAGAACGGTATCGCGAAGGCCGGTAGGAGGTTCCATTGCGGCGATACAGATTCGTGATGTGCCTTCTCGACGGTACAACTGCACGCTCTCGCCGGTGATTTCACGCAGCCGGGGTAGCACCGTGGCGCTGGCCGCCAGTAGCGGGTCATTGACCTGAGTCGCCAATTCGCTGACCGCAGGTCCCAGGCGCCACCGTCCCTCACCGTCGCGGGCGAGCAACCGGTGAACTTCCAAACCCGCGGCCAGTCGGTGTGCAGTGGCCCTGGGCAGCCCGGTGCGATCGCACAGTTCGGCCAGCCCGCATGGTGATTCCGCAATCGTCCGCAGTACCCCCACGGCTTTGTCGAGAACGCCGATGCCGCTATCCTGTCTCACAGGGAGATACTAACGTCTCGCATAGTGAGATTCGAAGAATTGGGGTGAGCGCGTGGCGACTAATTCGGCCCACGACACAGCCGGGCCTCGCACATTGGCGCAGAAGGTTTGGGATGACCACGTCGTAGTTTCCGGCGGCGGCACCGAGCCCGACCTGATCTACATCGATTTGCACCTGGTGCATGAGGTGACCAGTCCGCAGGCATTCGATGGTCTGCGACTGGCCGACCGGCCGGTGCGTCGTCCGGATTTGACCTTGGCCACCGAAGACCACAACGTGCCCACGATCGACATCGACAAGCCGATCGCTGACCCGATTTCGCGCAAGCAGGTCGAGACGCTGCGCCGCAACTGCGAGGAATTCGGAATTCGGCTCTACCCGATGGGCAATATCGAACAGGGCATCGTGCATGTCGTCGGGCCGCAACTGGGTCTCACCCAGCCGGGCATGACAGTCGTGTGCGGCGACAGCCACACCTCGACGCACGGAGCCTTCGGGGCATTGGCAATGGGTATCGGAACGTCCGAAGTCGAGCATGTGCTGGCAACGCAGACACTTCCGTTGCGGCCGTTCAAGACAATGGCCGTCAACATCGATGGCCAACTGCCGGCCGGAGTCACCGCCAAAGACATCATCCTTGCCGTGATTGCCAAAATCGGAACCGGCGGCGGTCAGGGCCACGTCATCGAATACCGGGGCAGTGCTATCGAATCGTTGTCGATAGAAGCGCGGATGACGGTCTGCAATATGAGCATCGAAGCCGGCGCCCGGGCCGGCATGGTGGCACCGGACGCCACCACCTACGAATTCCTGCGCGGCCGCCCGCATGCTCCGACCGGTGCCCAGTGGGATGCGGCCCAGGCGTATTGGGACCAGCTACGCACCGACGACGGCGCCGAGTTCGACACCGAGGTCTATCTGGACGCCGCAACGTTGACTCCGTTCGTGACGTGGGGGACCAACCCCGGGCAGGGGGTGCCGTTGAGCGCCGCCGTTCCTGACCCCGAGCTGATGACTGACGACCACCAGCGACAGGCGGCCGAGAAAGCGCTGGCCTACATGGACCTTCGGCCCGGGATGCCGATGCGCGAGATTGCGGTCGACACGGTGTTCGTCGGGTCCTGTACCAACGGCCGCATCGAGGATCTGCGTGCCGTCGCCGAGATCCTGCGAGACCGGAAAGTGGCCGACGGTGTGCGGATGCTGATCGTGCCGGGATCCATGCGGGTCCGTGCGGAGGCCGAAAAGGAAGGCCTGAACCAGATCTTCTCCACTGCGGGCGCCGAGTGGCGTCAGGCCGGCTGCTCGATGTGCTTGGGCATGAACCCCGACCAGCTCGAGCCGGGGCAGCGATGTGCGGCAACGTCGAACCGCAACTTCGAAGGCCGCCAGGGCAAGGGCAGCCGTACACATTTGGTCTCACCGGCGGTTGCCGCCGCCACCGCGGTGCGCGGAAAGCTCTCCGCGCCGGACGACTTGAACTGACTGAGGGGAACTCCAATGGACGCCTTTCGCACCCACACCGGAATCGGAGTGCCGCTGCGGCGCTCCAATGTCGACACTGACCAGATCATTCCCGCGGTCTATTTGAAGCGCGTAACCCGAACAGGTTTCGACGACGGATTGTTCGCGGCATGGCGCAACGATCCGTCTTTCATCCTCAATCTCAGCCCATTCGACAGAGGTTCAGTACTGGTCGCCGGACCGGATTTCGGCACTGGCTCATCGCGTGAGCACGCGGTGTGGGCGCTTATGGACTACGGCTTCCGGGTGGTGATCTCGTCGCGCTTCGGTGACATTTTTCGGGGCAATGCGGGGAAGGCGGGTCTGTTAGCGGCCGAAGTTGCTCAGGACGATGTGGAACTTCTTTGGAAGCTGATTGAGAGCAGCCCAGGGCTGGAAATCACTGTCAATCTTCAAGATCGGAATGTGTCGGCGGGAACAGCGGTGGTGCCGTTCACGATTGACGACTACACCGCATGGCGTCTGCTTGAAGGTCTTGA
>JAVROZ010000789.1:0-7087 GCA_032162485.1 Mycobacterium sp. | reverse complement strand
CAGTCCGTCGGGCCCGACGGCGGTGGACAAGCCGCCGATGTCACCGCGGTCGCAGCTGGCGACCAACGGCAGCAGTCCGATGGCCGCATGCTCGGCGGCATGCAATGAACCCGGAATTCGCATGGCTTCAACGCCATGCCTGCTCAACGCATCCGGGTCGATCGTGTACATGACGGCGAAAGTGGGCAACGTAGCTCTGGGCATCTCCAGCTCGATGAAGTCGATCACCTCGCCGTTCGACCGACGCCGCAGGTATCCGACGACTTGATGGGTGACGGTCACCGGCACCAGACCCAGCGTCACCGGCCCGAAAGTTGACCGCTCGCCCCGCCCGGTGACCGCGACGTCGGTGATCTCCCGCGCGAACGTCGCATAGCCGGGATCCGCAGCGTGGACGAAGGCGATGCCCTCCTCCAGGTCGAGCGAGTCGACCAGATAACTCTCGCCCTGGTGCAGGTATACCGCCCCGGGATGGATCGAGGCGGGGGCCTGTCCGGCGCCGGTGCTGCCCACCAGTCGCCCGGTGTCTGCCTCGACGATCACGATCTGCCCGCCGATGGAGCCCCGAATATCCACGGCCGCATGCGGTTCCATACCCGGAGCCGGAAAATATTTGCCACCCCGGCGCTTCAGCAGTCCGTCGTCAACCAATCCCTCGGCGACCTCCACCGCGTCCAAGGAGCGGACTTCTGCTTCATCGAGTGGTAGTTCGGTTGCGGCACAGAGCAATTGAGGACCGAGAATGTAAGGATTTGTCGGATCGATCACGACGCGCTCAACGGGCTTGTCCAGCAATGCGTCTGGGTGGTGGACGAGATAGGTGTCCAGCGGATCATCCCGGGCGATCAGCACCACCAGCGCGCCTTGTCCGCGGCGCCCCGATCGTCCGGCCTGCTGCCAGAACGATGCGACGGTCCCGGGAAACCCCGCCAGCACCACGGCGTCCAAGCCGGCGATGTCGACCCCCAGCTCCAAAGCATTGGTGGTCGCCAGGCCACGCAGCCGGCCCTCTGCCAGCGCATTCTCCAAAGCGCTGCGATCCTCAGCCAGATAGCCCGCGCGATACGACGCCACGGTGTGCGACAGCGGGGGGGCGATGTCATTCAGGCGTGCCTGCGCCCCCAGCGCGGTCAGTTCGGCGGCACGGCGCGACCGGACGAAGGTCAGCGTCTGCGCGCCCTCGACAACCAGGTCGGCCATCACCCGGGCCGCCTCAGCGCCCGCCGACCGTCGTACCGGGGCGCCGTTCTCTCCCGTCAGTTCGGCGAGCAGCGCGGGTTCCCACAACGCCACCGTCCGGGCACCCTGGGGGGACCCGTCGTCGACAATCTCCGTGACCGGCTGCCCGATGAGTTCGGTGGCCGTCGTGGCGGGCGAGTCGGTCGTCGCGCTGGCGAAGATCACCGTCGGGTACGACGAATAGCGAGCGCACAGCCGCAACAAACGGCGCAGCACCATCGCTACATTGGAGCCGAAAACACCACGGTAGTAATGGCATTCGTCAACGACTACGAAGCGAAGACCGCGCAGTAGCACAGCCCAGCGCGGGTGGTTGCGCAAAATGGACAAATGGATCATGTCGGGGTTGGAGAAGATCCACCGGGAGCGTTCCCGCGCAAAGCGGCGCACCTCGGCGGGACTGTCGCCGTCGTATGCCGTAGGCGCGACGTCACCGAGTGGAACCGCGCTGACCAGCGCGTGCGCCGTGCGCAGCTGATCATGGCCCAGTGCCTTCGTCGGCGAGAGGTAGAGCACCCGGGCAAGGGGGTCGGTGGCCAGCGCGTTGAGCACGGGGAGCTGATAGGCCAGCGACTTACCCGACGCCGTGCCGGTACTGACCACGACATGACGCCCGGCGTGCGCCAGTTCCGCAGCCTCGTACTGGTGTGACCATGGCACGCTGATGCCGCGTGCGGTAAACGCACGAATCACCGCGGGCTCGGCCCACTCCGGCCAACCATGGGGCCGACCGGTGCGGGGTGGCAGCTCGGCGGTATGGCGCAACGGATGCTCGCCTGGTGCGGTACCGGCGAGCGCGGCGGCAAGCAGTTCGCTGCCGAAACTCGCCATCGCGCTCCCTTCTCGACCCTCTCAAGCCGGTATAGCCCGCAAATCGCGAAGCGCACCGGCCTGCCAGATGACGCTGGCGTAAATTGACCCGCCGTTCGGTGCCCAGTCTCTTGCTGCAGACTGTCGCCGACGCGATGAACATGGTTGACTGTTTGCGGTCGCAGCTTCTGTGTTCGTTTCAAACATTCGCAGGATCGACGTTGCGGTCGCGGTTCCTGCGAAGGTTATCTGTCGGGTGAAATTCCGGCGACTCCGCGAGGTATGGCGGTCGCAACGGGCCCGGGCACCGAAAGGCGGTGCGCCGCACCCAGAAGAAAAGGAAAGATCGAGAAATGCCACAGGGAACTGTGAAGTGGTTCAACGCGGAGAAGGGGTTCGGCTTCATCGCCCCCGAGGACGGTTCCGCCGATGTTTTTGTCCACTACACGGAGATCCAGGGTACGGGCTTCCGCACCCTTGAAGAGAACCAGAAGGTCGAGTTCGAGATCGGCCATAGCCCTAAGGGCCCCCAGGCCACCGGAGTCCGCTCCCTTTAACCCGAGCAGATTCTGACGTAACCCCCCGGCGCAGCCCCGCTTTTGCGGGAACCGCCCCGGGGGGTTCTCGTTACTCGGCTGGCGTCATCTGCTCATGTGAGACGCCGCGCCGAATGCGGATAAGCGGCGGATCGGCTCGCTGGCCTACTGTCTGTGGCGTGAGCCAGCTTTCCTTCTTCGCCGCGGAGTCGGTCCCGCCCGCGGTCGGAGACTTGTGCGGACTGCTGGCGGCACCGGGCCAGATCGTGCTGGTCGGTGCAGGTGCGAGGCTGTCTGTGGTCGTGGACGAGTCTTGGCGGGCCGAAGCCCTGGCCGACATGATCCGAGCGGCCGGCTTGATTCCCGAGATCACCCGGACCGACGAAGACACCCCGTTGGTGCGGACGGCCGCGGACCCCCAGTTGTGCACTATCGCCAGAGAGTGGACACGCGGTGCGGTAAAGACGGTGCCGCCGCGCTGGTTGCCCGGCCCGCGGGAACTGCGGGCGTGGACGCTGGCGGCCGGCAGTCCCGAGGCCGATCGCTATCTGCTGGGTTTGGACCCGCACGCGCCGGACACTCATTCGCCGCTCGCGTCGGCTCTGATGCGGGTCGGAATCGCGCCCACTCTGATCGGCACTCGCGGCGCCCGCCCGGCGTTGCGGATCAGCGGCCGCCGCAGGCTATCGCGCCTGGTAGAGAACGTGGGAGACCCCCCGGACGGTGCCGAGGCAGTGGCGCAGTGGCCCCGCGTTTGACGGGTCGTGCAACCCTCATTGAGGGTCGGTCGGTTTGCGCAGGCGCACCTTAGGGTGCGAAATTGTCAGTTGCCCGAGGGGCTAAGGTACGGGCGGCGTACCTGGACTTCACCGGAACTGCCCGGAATTTCGGACCCGACCTGTCATTGTTGCTGCGGGGCGGTTCCAACAGGGGCCCACATAGGAGATGGAGCGTAGGCGTAGTTGGCTGATGACGGCCGTACCAGCGGCAGAAACGGGACTACCCGGCGACTCGTGATCGTGGAGTCGCCCACCAAGGCGCGCAAACTTGCCGGTTACCTGGGCTCGAGCTACATCGTCGAGTCCTCCCGCGGCCACATTCGCGATCTGCCCCGCGCCGCCGCCGACGTGCCGGCCAAGTTCAAGTCCGAGCCGTGGGCCCGGCTGGGCGTGAACGTCGACGCCGACTTCGAGCCCCTCTACATCATCAGTCCGGAGAAGAAGAGCACCGTCACCGAGCTGAAGGGGCTGCTCAAAGATGTCGACGAGCTCTACCTGGCCACGGATGGTGACCGCGAAGGCGAGGCGATCGCCTGGCATCTGCTGGAAACCCTGAAACCGCGCATTCCCGTCAAGCGGATGGTGTTCCACGAGATCACCGAGCCGGCGATCCTCGAGGCCGCCCAAAATCCTCGCGACCTGGACATCGACCTCGTCGACGCGCAGGAGACCCGCCGCATCCTGGACCGGCTGTACGGCTACGAGGTCAGCCCGGTGCTGTGGAAGAAGGTCGCGCCGAAACTGTCGGCCGGCCGCGTGCAGTCGGTGGCCACCCGCATCATCGTGCAGCGCGAACGCGACCGGATGGCGTTCCGCAGCGCGTCCTACTGGGACATCCTGGCCCGACTGGACGCCAGCGTGTCCGACCCCCAGGCACAGCCACCGACCTTCACCGCCCGGCTGACCAGCGTGGACGGCCTGCGCGTGGCCACCGGCCGCGACTTCGACTCGTTGGGCATCCTGCGCAAGGCCGACGAGGTCGTCGTTCTCAACGAGGCTGGCGCGACCGAGCTGGCCACCAACCTGCAGGGCGCGCAGCTCAGTGTGGCGTCGGTGGAGGAAAAGCCTTACACCCGACGTCCATACCCGCCGTTCATGACGTCGACGCTGCAACAAGAGGCCGGCCGCAAGTTGCGGTTCTCCTCCGAGCGCACGATGAGCATCGCGCAGCGGCTCTACGAGAACGGCTACATCACTTATATGCGTACCGACTCGACGACCCTGTCGGAGTCGGCCATCACCGCCGCGCGCAACCAGGCCCGGCAGCTCTACGGCGACGAATACGTCGCTCCGTCGCCGCGTCAGTACACCCGCAAGGTGAAGAACGCTCAGGAGGCGCATGAGGCCATCCGGCCCGCCGGCGAAACGTTCGCCACCCCGGACGCGGTGCGGCGCGAACTGGACGGCGACGAGTTCCGGCTTTATGAGCTGGTCTGGCAGCGCACGGTGGCCTCGCAGATGGCCGACGCGCGCGGTACCACGCTGAGCCTGCGCATCCAGGGTGCGGCAGGGGACCAGCAAGTGGTGTTCTCCGCGAGCGGACGCACCCTGACTTTCGCGGGTTTCCTCAAGGCATATGTCGAGACGGTGGACGAGCTGGTCGGCGGCGAGGCCGACGACGCCGAACGCCGGCTGCCCAACCTGACCCCGGGTCAGCGGCTGGACGCGGTCGAGCTGAACCCGGACGGCCACTCCACCAACCCGCCGGCCCGCTACACCGAAGCGTCGTTGATCAAGGCGCTCGAGGAGCTGGGCATCGGGCGTCCATCGACGTATTCGTCGATTATCAAGACCATCCAGGACCGTGGCTATGTGCACAAGAAGGGCAGCGCCCTGGTGCCGTCCTGGGTGGCGTTCGCCGTAACCGGCTTGTTGGAACAGCATTTCGGCCGGCTGGTCGACTACGGCTTCACCGCGGCGATGGAAGACGAGCTGGATGCGATCGCATCGGGCAATGAGCGACGCACCAACTGGCTCAACAACTTCTACTTCGGCGGTGACCACGGCGTGGCCGATTCGGTGGCTCGCTCCGGTGGACTGAAGAAGCTTGTCGGCATCAACCTCGAGGGCATCGACGCGCGAGAAGTCAACTCCATCAAGCTTTTTGACGACGTCGAGGGCCGTACCGTCTATGTCCGGGTCGGCAAGAACGGGCCTTACCTGGAACGAACGGTGATCGGCGAGGACGGTGAGCCCGGCCCGCAACGGGCCAATCTCAACGATTCGCTCACCCCCGACGAGCTGACTCTAGAAGTGGCCGAAGAGCTCTTCGCCACTCCGCAGGAAGGTCGCGTGCTGGGCCTGGACCCGGCGACGGGCCATGAGATCGTCGCCAAAGACGGTCGGTACGGCCCGTATGTGACCGAGATCCTCCCGGAACCTCCGCCTGAGGAGGGTGGGGAAGCGCCTGCGAAGAAAGGCAAGAAGCCCACCGGCCCCAAGCCTCGCAGCGGATCCCTGTTGCGCAGCATGGATCTGCAGACCGTCACGCTCGAGGACGCGCTCAAGCTGCTGTCCCTGCCGCGGGTGGTCGGAACCGACCCCGCGTCCGGTGATGAGATCACCGCCCAGAACGGGCGCTATGGCCCATACCTGAAGCGCGGCACCGATTCTCGATCACTGCAGACCGAAGACCAGATGTTCACCATCACCCTCGACGAGGCGCTCAAGATCTACTCCGAGCCCAAACGGTCTGGGCGACAGGCTGCTTCGGCACCCCCGCTGCGTGAGCTGGGTACCGACCAGGCGTCGGGAAAGCCGATGGTAATCAAGGACGGTCGGTTCGGCCCGTACGTCACCGACGGCGAGACCAACGCCAGCCTGCGCAAGGGCGACGACGTCTTGTCGATCACCGACGAGCGCGCCTCCGAATTGCTGGCCGACCGGCGCGCCCGCGGGCCGGTGAAGCGGACCGCGAAGAAGACCGCCCGCAAGGTGCCCGCGAAGAAGGCACCGGCCAAAAAGGCCGCCAAACGCAGTTAGCCCGCCGCTCGACGAGACCGGTCAGCGGCTCGCCTTGCTGGAAGCCTCTTCGGCCTGCCGGGAAGCGGGTGCGGCAAGATTCAGCGGACGTGCCAGCTGAGTGGGTGCGGAGCGCCCACGCAACTCGACCACCTCAGCCACATCCCAGCACAGCGCTTCGGCGTCCAGCGCGCCGCTCACCGCGATCGCCGACGCCAACACATGTCCCTCTTCGAGCTTGGCCAGCTCGGTCAGCCGTGCGGCCTCGTTGACCGGGTCCCCGATGACCGTGTACTCGAAGCGCGCCTGCGCGCCGATGTGGCCGGCGATGGCCCGGCCGGCCGAGACTCCGATGCCGAACTCCGCGGACCCGAGCACCGGGAGGAGTTCGTCGTGCAACGTTCGGGCGGCGGCCAGCGCCGCGCCCGCGCCGTCGGGGTGCTCGATGGGCGCGCCGAAGATCGCCAGCGCGGCGTCGCCCTGGAATTTGTTGACGAACCCGCCGTAGCGGCCCACGGTGTCGACCACGACGCGGAAGAACTCGTTGAGCAGGCTGACCACTTCGGCGGGCGGTCGTGACGCCGCCAATTGCGTCGAACCCACCAGATCTACGAACAGCACGGCGACATCGCGTTCCTGCCCGCCCAACTCGGTGCCCCGCTCGAGTGCCCGGCGGGCCACGTCCTCGCCCACGTAGCGGCCGAACAGGTCGCGGAGCCGTTGCCGCTCGGACAGGTCGCGGACCATGTCGTTGAAGCCGGC
>JAVROZ010000788.1:0-3832 GCA_032162485.1 Mycobacterium sp. | reverse complement strand
CCGAGGTCGCCTGGGAGTACCGGCGCGTGGTCAATGCCGAGTACGCGGGCCCGCGACTGCATGCCACCATTCGCGCGTCGCAGAACCTCATCCCCCGCGTGTTCTTCATGACCTACCAGCACAGCCGCGACGACATGCTGCCCTTCTACGAGGACGAGAACGCCGCGATGCACCGACGGGACCCGGAAGCCGCGCGCGAAGCATGCATCGGCCGCTCCGAGCTGATGGCCAAGACGATGATTGCGGAACTGAGCAGGCGCGGCGTGTTCCCCCCGCGCGAGGACGGCGCGGACAGGAACCCCGAGCCCCTTCCGGCTCCCTCGGTTGCCCGCGAGCAATCGCCAATCGTGTTCTGACGGGTTGCGCCTGCCGGTGGGTAGATACGGTGGCGAGGATGAACTTTCGCGTCGGCCCACCCGCCAATCACGGCGCAAGAATCTTCGGGATAGTCGCGACGATCCTTATCGTGGGTGGCCTGGCCGGTGCCGCACCAGCGGCCGCGGACCGCAACCAATGTGCACCGCCCGGGGTCGAAAGCGCCACCGTGCTACCTGCGGACCTGATGTCGGCGCGTGGAACCGGAGCCTCCGACGAGGAGGACACCGACACCACCGCGACGGTCGCGCCGTTGAGCTCGGCGAATACCGCCGCGCTGGGGCTCGGCACGCCCGGCACCCTGGTGGCCGGGACGCTGTCCGACGCCCCGCCCAGCACGTGCATCAACGCCACCGGCCGCTTCACCGGCTTTGACAACGAACTGCTGCGCGCGATCGCCGCGAAACTGGGCCTGCAGGTGCGTTTCATCGGGACCGACTTCTCCGGACTGCTCGCCCAGGTGGCTTCACGGCGCTTCGACGTCGGCTCCTCATCGGTCAAGGCCACCGACGCGAGGCGCCACACGGTCGCCTTCACCAACGGCTATGACTTCGGCTTCTACTCCCTGGTGGTACCGCCGGATTCGACGATCAAGAAGTTCACCGACCTCGCCGAAGGTCAACGGATCGGCGTAGTCCAGGGCACGGTCGAAGAGACGTACGTCGTAGATACCCTGCATCTGCAGCCGGTGAAGTACCCGGACTTCGCCACGGTGTACGCCAGCCTGAAGACCCGCCAGATCGACGCGTGGGTAGCGCCGGCCAACCAGGCTTCGACCGCGATCCGGTCGGGGGACCCGGCGATGACCGTTGCGCACACCTTCGGCACCGACGACTTCGTTGCCTTCGCGGTTGCCAAGGACAATCAGCCGCTGGTCGACGCACTGAACTCCGCGCTGGACGCCGTCATCGCGGACGGCACCTGGGCCGATCTCTACAGCAAGTGGGTGCCCCGCACCTTGCCGCCCGACTGGAAACCGGGTTCCAAGGCTGCCGCTGTCCCGAGGCTGCCCGACTTCAGCGCCATCGCAACCGCGCACCACCGCACGCCGGTGCAGCCGCCAGCACCCAAGGCGACGCTCGCGCAGCTGCGCGAGTCCTTTCTGGACTGGGACATGTACCGGCAGGCCATCCCGACCCTGCTCACCACCGGCCTGCCCAACACCCTGATCCTGACTGGCAGCGCCAGCGTCATCGGCTTGGCGATCGGCATGGTGCTGGCAATCGCCGGCATCTCCCAAAAGCGCTGGTTACGCTGGCCGGCCAGGGTGTACACCGACATCTTCCGAGGGCTGCCCGAAGTGGTGATCATCCTGATCATCGGGCTCGGCGTGGGACCGGTGGTTGGCGGACTGACCAACAACAATCCCTATCCGCTCGGCATTGCCGCCCTCGGGTTGATGACGGGCGCCTACGTCGGAGAGATTCTGCGTTCCGGCATCCAGAGCGTCGATCCCGGCCAGCTCGAGGCATCACGCGCGCTTGGCTTCAGCTACTCGGCCGCGATGCGGCTGGTGGTGGTCCCACAGGGGATCCGACGGGTACTGCCTGCGCTGGTCAATCAGTTCATTGCGCTGTTGAAAGCCTCCGCGCTGGTGTACTTCCTCGGCTTGATCGCCAACCAGCGGGAGCTGTTTCAGGTTGGTCGCGATCTCAATGCGCAGACCGGGAACTTGTCGCCCCTGGTGGCCGCGGGCATCTTCTACCTGATACTCACCGTCCCGTTGACGCATCTGGTGAACTATGTCGACGGCCGACTTCGGCGCGGTCGGGCGCAGCTGCAGCCGAATGATCCTCCAGAACTCGTCGCCTCGACCATCGGTCCGGAGATGACGTGACGGCCCCGGACGAAATGCGTACCCGACGCGACCCGGTTTCGTTGATTGCCAAGGACATTCACCAGATTCTGGACGGAAACGCGGTGTTGCGCGGCGTCAGCCTCGAAGTTCCCGCCGGCACCACGGCCGCGGTCATCGGCCCGTCCGGGTCGGGTAAATCGACCTTGCTGCGCACACTGAATCGGTTGTACGAGCCCGACGGCGGCGACATCCTGTTGGACGGCCGATCGGTGCTGCGTGACGACGCGAACGAACTCCGCCAGCGCATCGGCATGGTGTTCCAGCATTTCAACCTCTTTCCGCATCGCAGCGTGCTGGA
Source organism: Mycobacterium sp. (assembly GCA_032162485.1). Classification (GTDB taxonomy): domain Bacteria; phylum Actinomycetota; class Actinomycetes; order Mycobacteriales; family Mycobacteriaceae; genus Mycobacterium. The sequence continues at coordinate 1,301 of JAVROZ010000788.1, read as the reverse complement.
CAACGTCGCGCTGGCCCCGCGCAAACTGCGCCGGCTGCCTCTTGACGCCGCCCGAGAACTGGCGCTGCACCATCTGGACCGGGTGGGCCTCAAAGGCAAGGCCAGCGCCCGCCCCGGCACGCTGTCGGGCGGTCAACAGCAACGGGTCGCTATCGCCCGCGCACTGGCGATGGCTCCGCAGGTGATGTTTTTCGACGAGGCGACCTCAGCGCTGGACCCCGAGACCGTCAAGGGCATCCTGGAACTCATCGCAGATCTCGGTGCCGACGGCATGACGATGCTGGTGGTCACCCACGAGATGGGTTTCGCACGCTCGGCCTCGGATGCCGTGGTGTTCATGGACCACGGCAAAGTTGTGGAGTTTGGGACCCCGGAGCAGATCTTCGAGGCGGCCGAGACCGAGCGGCTGCAGCGGTTCCTCTCCCAAGTGCTTTGACCCGGCTTTTTCCGAGATTTTCAAAGGCAGGCACGCCCACCCGCCATCGGGGCTTCACCTACGGGCGTGTCGGGCTAGACTGCCGGTTTATGGCAGACAGCGAACCCACAGCCCCGGAGGTGACGGAGCTGGCAGAGGGGTTGCACCGATCCCTGTCCAAGCTGTTTGCAATTCTGCGCAAGGGTGACCCAAATGGCGTAGTAGCCGGTGAATTAACGCTGGCGCAGCTGTCGATTCTGGTCACTTTGCTGGATCGAGGACCCATCAGGATGACGGACCTGGCCGCACAGGAACGGGTACGGACCCCGACCACCACCGTGGCAATCCGCCGATTGGAGAAGATAGGGCTGGTAAAGCGCTCGCGCGACCCGTCGGATCTGCGGGCCGTGCTGGTCGACATCACGCCGCAGGGTCGGTCGGTGCACGGCGAGTCCCTGGCCAACCGCCACGCCGCACTGGCGGCGATGCTCAGCCAACTTCCCGAATCTGACCTGCAGACCCTGAAGCAAGCCCTGGCACCACTTGGCCGCCTCGCCAGCGGCGAACCGGCCGGCAACCCCGCTGCGGCCCTCAGCGTCCGGGACTGAGGGTGAAAGTGTTTAATTTCCAATATATTTGGTAACTGCTGAGTCATGCCCACCGCACTCATCACCGGAGCCAGCGGCGGTATCGGCGCTGCCATCGCCACGGCGTTAGCACCGACGCACACCTTGCTGTTGGCCGGTCGGCCCTCGGCCCGGCTCGACGGCGTCGCGGAGCGACTGGGCGCCACCACGTTTCCGTTGGACCTGACCGACACCGACTCGATCGAATCCAGCTGCGAAGTCATCGACGAACTCGACGTGCTGGTGCACAACGCCGGGGT
>JAVROZ010000787.1:0-3895 GCA_032162485.1 Mycobacterium sp. | reverse complement strand
GCCGGCCATCCTCTATTGGGAGAGCCTGAACACCAGCTTTCGCGAGATGAAGGCCAATATCCGCGTCATCGTGATGACCAGCATCGGGCTGGTGATCGCCACCGCGGTGGCCGTGTCCACCACGGCCCGAGCACTGGGCATGGAGTCACACGCGGCCGCCGTCCTGGGCGCGGTGCTCTCCCCCACCGACGCCGCCGCCGTCGCCGGGCTGGCCAAGAAACTGCCGCGCCGAGCCCTGACCGTGCTGCGCGGCGAGAGCCTGATCAATGACGGCACCGCGCTGGTGCTGTTCGGCGTGACCGTCTCCGTCGCCGTCGGTGGTAACGAGGTCGGCCCGCTCGCCCTGACCGGCCGATTCGTCTACTCCTACCTGGGCGGTATTGCCGCCGGACTGATAGTCGGCGGGCTGGTCACCCTGTTGCGCCGCCGAATCGATTTACCGCTCGAGGAGGGAGCGCTGAGCCTGCTGACGCCGTTCGCGGCCTTCCTGCTCGCCCAGTCGTTCGACTGCAGCGGTGTGGTGGCGGTCCTGGTGTCGGCTCTGGTGATCACCTACGTCAGCCCACGGGTGATCAGGGCCCGCTCCCGGCTGCAGTCCTTCGCCTTCTGGGACATCACGACGTTCCTGATCAACGGCTCGCTATGGGTGTTCGTCGGTGTCCAGCTCCCCGGTGCCCTGCGCGGCATCGCCGGCGTCGACGGCGGGATCCGGCACGCCACCTACTTGGCACTTGCCGTCACCGGGGCTGTCATCCTGACCCGGTTCGCCTGGGTGGAACTCACCACCATCCTGGGCCGCGTCATCGACAAGAGCTTTCGTCGGGAGTCCCGCGCGGTGGAATTTCGGCAGCGCAGCGTCACCAGCTGGGCCGGCTTCCGGGGCGCGGTGTCGTTGGCCGCAGCGCTGGCCGTGCCGCTGGAAACACACAGCGGCGGCCCCTTCCCGGACCGCAGCATGATCATCTACGTCGTCTCGGTGGTGATCCTGGTGACCGTTTTGGTGCAGGGCAGCACGCTGCCCGCAGTGGTTCGGTGGGCGAAATTGCCCGAAGATGTGGCCCGTGCCGACGAAGTGCAATTGGCCCGCACCACAGGCGCCGAGGCCGCGCTGGAGGCACTGCCGGCGATCGCGGCCGAAGTCGGAGTGGGCCCGAAGATCCTGGACCGACTGAAGAAGGAATACGAAGAGCACGCTCAGCTGATCGAAGCCAGCGCCGACGAATCCATCGGCAGCCACGTGACCGAGAAGGGCGATCAGATTCGCGAGGTGCGGCTTCGCGTCCTGGACCGCAAGCGGCAGGCCATCACCGCACTACGCGACCAACGCCTGATCGATGACATCGTTCTGCGCGAGGTCCAGTCCGCGATGGACTTGGAAGAAGTGCGACTACTCGGTCCGGCCGACATCGAATAATTACCTGGTGGGCAATTTTGCCTACCGGGCACAATTTGGCTATGCTGGTTGGCGTGGCTAATCCGGGTCTGCGGGAACGCAAGAAAGCCGACACCAGACGCGCGCTCAGCGACGCGGCGTTGCAGTTAGCCTTCGCACGCGGACTGGACAACATCACGCGCGAGGACATCGCCGACGTGGCAGGGGTGTCCCTGAGGACCTTCACCAACTACTTCAACGGCAAGTACGAGGCGCTGGCCTACCGCCAGACCGAACGCATGCGCCGCAGCGTCGCCGAGCTACGGCAGCGCCCCGCCAACGAACCGCTGTGGACGGCGATCGCCCATTCCGTGCTGACACCCCTGGAAGAAGATTTCGCCGACTATGACGGTGACGAGAATTGGGTGCCGAGTCGCCAGGAACTCGCCGAAGTGCGAAAGCTGTTGATGAGCCCGCAGATTCGCGGTGCGATGTCGAGAGACTTGTTCGACGAATGGCGGGAGGTGATCGCCGAACGCACCGGGACCGATCCCGAGCACGACATGTACCCGCGGCTGGTGGTTGCCGTCGTCCGCGCCGTCGGGGACGCCGCGGCGGATGCCTACGTGGCCGCAGAGCCGCCGGTCGCGATCACCACACTGATCCGCGAGGGCCTGGCCGCGGTCGCGGCTGGCCTACCCGAACCCGGCGAACGCTCATGACCGACGAACGCGCCCAAGTCGTCATATCCGGGGCCGGACCCAACGGGCTCATGCTGGCCTGCGAACTCGCGCTCGCCGGTATCCGACCCGTCGTACTCGACCTGCTGCCCGGACCGAGCCTGGAGCCGAAAGCCAACGGCCTTGTCGGACAAGTCATTCGGGTGCTCGACCATCGCGGCCTGTACCAGGCTTTCAGCGGCTACGACGGCCCGCCGCAGCCTTCCCCCGGCTGGATGTTCGCCGCGATGCCACTGGACTTCTTCGGCCTGGCCGACAATCCGATGTACGCACTGCGCATGCCCCAACCGCGGCTGGTCCGACTGCTGGAGAAGCGGGCCCGGGGCCTGGGCGTGGATCTGCGCTGGGGACACGCACTCAGCGGGCTGAACGCGGAGCCGGAATCCGTTTTGGTCACTGTGGACTCACCCGAACGCGAATACCGCATCGCTGCCGACTATCTGATCGGCGCCGACGGTGGGCGCAGCCTGGTTCGCAAGACGATGGGCATCGGCTTCCCCGGCAGCACCTCGGCCACCGTGGCCCGGCTCGCGCACGTGCACATTCCCGACGAGCTCCGCGACGGCAACGGCGGCCTGGAAATTCCTGGATTCGGCCGGCTGTCCTTCGGCCATACCCGGTTGGACCGCGGCGGGCTGATCTACGCCGAATTCGAACCGGGCAGGTCCTTATTCGGCACTCTGGAAACCGGATCGTCCGTCGAGGACGCACCCATGAGCGTGGCCGAACTGCGGGCGAGCGCGCGTCGGATACTCGGCGTCGACCTTCCCGTGCACGAGCCCAAAGGGGATGGGCCACATGCGCTTCGGCGGATCAACGGATGGAACACCCGCCAGGCCGAGCGTTACCGCGACGGCCGGGTCCTGCTACTGGGCGATGCCGCCCATGTGCACAGCGCAATAGGCGGTCCCGGGCTGAATCTGGGACTGCAGGACGCGGTGAACCTGGGCTGGAAGCTGGCGGGGCACCTCAACGGCTGGGCGCCGCCGGACCTGATCGACACCTACCAGTCCGAGCGCTACCCGGTCGGTCAGCGAGTCATGATGCACTCCTTGGCTCAGACCGCGCTCATGGCACCCGGTCCGGAAGTCGGAGCGCTGCGAACGCTGCTCGGCGAGCTGTTCGACATGCCGCAGGTGGTGCAACACATGGCCGAGCTGCTGGCCGGCTCCGATGTCGGCTACGACGTGGGCGACGACCATCGACTGTCGGGCCGGCTGGTGCCCGACCTGACGCTGGATGACGGGCGACGGGTCGCCGAGCTGTTGCACGAGGCGCGTCCGGTCCTGCTGGATCTCGATGGCGGGGCCGCCGCGAAGGTGGCCCGCGGGTGGGCGCATCGGGTGGACATCGTGTCCGCCGGCACGGCCGACCGGCCTGCGGCGGCGGCGCTGATTCGACCCGACGGTTATATCGCTTGGGCTACAGACACATTCGAGTCCCCCGATGAGCCGAATCTGCGTGCAGCGCTGCAGCGCTGGTGTGGACCTGAAGGGTCAATCGGGTAGCGTCGCCAGCGTGACTCCGGTGCGCAGCGCGCAGAAGATCGTCGACGTCTTAACAGCGCAGGGCGTTCAGTACATCTTCGGGGTGCCGGGCGCCAAGATCGACGCCGTCTACGACGCCTTGGTCGACGGCGGACCGGAACTCGTGGTGTGCCGGCACGAACAGAATGCCGCGTTCATGGCCGCGGCGGTTGGTCGCTTGACCGGTACACCGGGTGTGGTGCTGGTGACGTCCGGGCCCGGCACCACCAACCTCGCCACCGGCCTGCTGACCGCCA
>JAVROZ010000786.1:0-2652 GCA_032162485.1 Mycobacterium sp. | reverse complement strand
TGGTACGCAGCGAGGCCAGGTCGGAGCCCGCCTCCGGCTCGGAGAACAACTGGCACCAGAGCTCGTCGCCTGTGAGGATCGGTCGAAGGTAGCGCTCGTGCTGGCCGGGGGTGCCGAACTGGATGATTGTCGGTCCTGCGAAGTCCTCGCCGATGATGTTGAGCCGTTCCGGTGCGCCGGCCCGATCGAGTTCCTCATTGAAGATCGCGCGTAGTTTGGCGTCCGCGCCTCCGCCGCCGTATTCCGTGGGCCAGGACAGGCCTGCATAGCCGGCGTCGAACAGAAGCCGCTGCCAGTTGCGCCAGTAGTCGAGCTTGTCCTCCAGGCGCGCGGGTTCGGGCCCGCCCAGCTGTGGCACCGTGTCCTGCAGCCAGGTGCGTGCTTTGGCCCGGAATTCAGCCTCGGCGGGGCCGTCTTTGAGCTCCATCAGTTGGCACCCGCAACTTCTTTGGCCTTGGCGGCTTCCTCGTGGAGGCGCCGTTCGATGTCTTTGCGCAGCTCGTGTTTGAGTACCTTGCCGGTCGCCGTCATCGGCAGGGCGGGCACGGCCACGACGCGTTCGGGTGTCTTTTGGATCGGCATGCCTTTATCGAGTAGGAACTCGCGCAGTTCCTCGACAGTGGGGGCGTCATGTCCTGATGCGGTGACCACGAAGCAGCACACTTTCTCGCCGAGCCGCTCGTCGGGCATGCCCACCACCGAGTAGGCCCGCAACGCGGGATGGTGGGCCAGATGGTCCTCGATTTCGCGGACGCTGATGTTCATGCCGCCGCGGATGACTATGTCCTTTGTCCGGCCGGTTACCCGCACGTATCCGTCGTCGGTCATCCTGCCCAGATCGCCGGACTTGGAGAAGCCGTCGGGGGTGAACAACGCCGCGGTTTCCTCGGCGTTGTCGAGGTATTCGATCATGTGGGCGGGCCCGCGGTAGGCGATGTCGCCCTCGGCGCCGCGAGGCACCTCGCTACCGCTTTCGTCGACGATCTTGACTTCGGCACCCGGCATCGCCTTGCCGTCGGAGGTCAGGGCGCGCGCCACGTCGTCGCCTACTGAACAGGTAGTGGTGACCAGGTTTTCGCTGCGGCCGTAGAGACTGAGCACCTTGATGTTGGGAAGAGTTGCGCCGGCCCGCTCCACGACCGCAGCGGGAATCGGGGCGCCTGCGCACGTCCAGAGTCGCACCGATGACAGATCGTGGCGTGCCGCGTCGTATTCCGACAACAGGGTGTGCAGGAATGTCGGGGCCGTCGCGGCCGCGGTGCAGCCGAAGCGGGAGATCTCCTCGATGCCGCGGGCCGGATCCCACTTCGCCATGACGTGGGTCGCCGCTCCAGTGAGCATCGGCAGCAACACGCTGGTGACGAGCCCGGTGGTGTGGGCGATGGGTGAGGGCCCGAATTGAACGTCGGATTCGGTGTAGCCGAACGGCCCCACCATGGCGCGCGCGCCCGCACAGTAGGTGTTGAACGTGTGCACACAGCCCTTTGGGCGCGAGGTGGTTCCGGAGGTGTAAACAATGACGAACGGGTCGTCAGGACTGGGCGGGTCGTTGAGTTCGCGTCGGGCGCTGTCGTCGTCGGTGTCGGCCTCCAGGTCCTGCAGAGCGAACACGGCCTCGTCGGCGTCGACCACGACTTGGGCGACGCTGTCGGGACGGGCGACGACGATGGTCAGGTCCTGGTGGTCTCGGCGCAGACCCAGATACATGTCCAGATAGCCGAACTTGCTGAAGTGCGCTGACGTGAACACCGTCCGTACCCCAGCGTGGGACAGCACATAGCCCACGTCCTCGTGCCGGTAGATCGGCATGATCGGGACCATGATGACGCCCAGCCGCGACAGCGCGGTCAGCACTTGGATGAACTCGACCCAATTGGGCAACTGCACGGCGGCGGCGTCGCCGCGTCGCAAGCCCTGCCGGTGCAGACCGACGGCCAGCCGCTGACCGGCGTCGAAGAGTTCCCGGAATGTCAGCGACCGCGTACCGTCCGTCGCGAAGACCTTGTCGGGGTTTTCCTGCGCCCGCCGGGCGAGCAGGTCATGGAATGTCTCGGTGGACCACCGGCCCGTGCGGTAGTAGTCCTCGACTTGTTGCGGACTGTAGCGGTCGGTGTACGGGCTGGGCTTCATCGCGCAATTCCTCGTTCTCGGACCGGCCTCCGGACGGCGCACCGGCGGCACCAATTCGTCCAATCGTAGAATGGTCAGACCGAACCGGCAATCACCCGAAAGGGGGATAGATCGCCATCCTCACGTGTTGCGCCACTGCGGGGGGCGCTTCTCCTTGAAGGCTTGCACGCCTTCGGTCAGATCGTCGGTGGTGAAGGCAAGTGCGAGCTGAGCCTGAAGGTAGTCCAGCGCAGAATCCAGCGGCAGGTCCCTGCTCGCGGCCAATGCACGCTTGCCCATTCCCATCAATAACGGTGACTTGCTTGCGATGTCGGCCACCCAGGCGCGTACGGCGTCGTCGAACTCGGCATCGGGCACTACCTTGTTGACCAGCCCGGCCGCGGCCGCTTCGGGGGCGCTGAGCAGCCGGCCGGTCATCATCAGTTCATTGGCGACAAGGCGGCCCGTGGCGCGAAAGATCAACGCCGAAATCATGAACGGGAAGGCGCCGACGTTGATTTCGGGACAGCCCAGCCGGATCGA
>JAVROZ010000785.1:0-4548 GCA_032162485.1 Mycobacterium sp. | reverse complement strand
AAATCGTCACCAAACCCATCGTCGGAGCCGGGGACCGGGCACCTCAGATCGCGCGGGCTTACGTGACGGCGCTGCGGGACCTGTTGCGGGTGCTAGAGGTATCCGACGTACGGATGGACCAGGGATCGATGCGCTGCGACTCCAATGTGTCGCTAATGCCCACGGGGACAACAGAATTCGGCACCCGCACTGAGACGAAGAACGTCAACTCGCTGAAAAGCGTTGAGGTCGCGGTCCGTTACGAAATGCAGCGGCAGGCGGCCGTCCTGCTGGCCGGCGGCCAGATTATTCAGGAGACCAGGCACTTTCACGAGGCCGGGTACACCACGGCGGGCCGCGCCAAGGAGACCGCCCAGGACTACCGCTACTTCCCCGAGCCTGACCTTGAGCCCGTCGCGCCCAGCCGTGAACTGGTCGAGCGGCTGAGTCGGACCATCCCCGAGCTACCGTGGTTGAGCCGCAAGCGGCTTCAGGACGAGTGGGGCTTTTCCGACGAGGTGATGCGCGACTTGGTCAATGCCGGCGCAGTCGAACTGATCACCGAAACCGTCAAACACGGAGCGTCCAGCAAAGAGGCACGGTCCTGGTGGGGAAACTTCCTGTTGCAGAAGGCCAACGAGGCCGGCATCGGACTCGACGAACTGCCCATCACCCCTGCGCAGGTCGCCGCTGTCGTCGCGATTGTCGACGAGGGCAAGCTGTCCAACAAGCTGGCTCGCCAGGTGGTGGAAGGTGTGCTGGCCGGAGAGGGCGAGCCCGACGCGGTGATGACCGCGCGCGGGTTGGTGATGGTCCGCGACGACTCGCTGACCCAGGCCGCGGTCGACGAGGCGCTGGCCGCCAATCCTGATGTGGCGGAGAAGATTCGGGGCGGCAAGGTGGCTGCTGCTGGTGCGATCGTGGGTGCGGTGATGAAGGCCACCCGCGGGCAGGCTGACGCGGCGCGGGTGCGTGAACTCGTGCTGGCGGCTTGCGGTCAGAGCTAGACGGTGTCCCCGGCGGTGCAGCGCCGATACACGTGGAGTGGGCCGATGATGGCCGCGAGCACGTAGTCGCGCCGGAATTCGGCAAGCTCAGTGGAGGCAGCGTCAACGGACGCTCCGGCGGTGACCCAGTAGTCGGGCCTGCCCGACAGCCACCAGAAAACGTCGTCGCGGCGAACCGCGTCGTCGACACTGCAGTTCAATAGCCCGAGGTAGTCGACGATCCCGGCGCGACTCATCCGTCCGGCGGCGTTGAAGTCTGTTGCCGCCGTTGCAAGGGATCCACCTGCGGCGTCGTTGTCGATCCAATCGGCCACTTCCTGATAGTGGCTGCGTATCGCCTCCCACTGGGCGACCTGCGGGCCGCGACGCTCAACCGCGTCGGACCCGAAGCGGACTGCCGATACCAAGCCTGCTGCGGTGACCGCGACCGGAAGTGGCGTCGCGACGTGATCGCCGCGCCGAATCGGGCCGCCGACGGCTGCCTCTGCCCCGGCCATCAACCACAAGGTTGAGGGCGAACGATGCCCCACGTAGTCGTTTCGCATGCCAAGCACAACTCCACCTTCGAGTATGCCTAAACGCAGGCGGGTTTGTGTGCACGCGACTCGGGCGACTCATCAGGGGTGAGCGATGAAAGTTTGTTCCGGCTGACCCGGATGATGAACAACGCGATGCTTGTCGTGACGACTCAGGCCGACGGTCATCAGTCGGGATGTCTGGTCGGATTCTCCACCCAAGTCGGCATTAACCCGCCGCGATTCCTCGTAGACATGTCCCAGACCAACCACACGTTTCGGGTGGCGGCCCGTTCCGACCATCTGGCGGTGCACCTCCTGTCAAGAGAAGACACAGATCTGGCCGAACTGTTCGGCGGCGAGACCGACGACGAGATCGACAAGTTCGACCACTGCGCGTGGCACACCGGCCCCGAGGGCATGCCGATTCTCGACGATGCGGTCGCCTGGATGGTGGGCAGGACGCTGGATCGCATCGATTTCGGCGACCACCGCGGCTATGTGCTGCAGCCGGTCGACGGGTGGTACGCCGAGAACGAGAAAGACGTGATCCATTTTTCCGACGTGATCGACGTCGAACCTGGCCATGATCCTTAGAGTTTCTGCTGCAACAAATTGCTCACCGACGATCGTCTCGAATCAGTCCCGGAAGCCGTCGTGCAGATCATGATGGTGCTGTGAGTGATGAGACGTTTGATGACTTGATGGCGATGTTGGATTCGCCGGCGTTTGTGGTGACAACCCAGGCCGACGGTCATCCGTCGGGCTGTCTGGTCGGTTTCGCCACGCAAACGAGTGCGCAACCCCCGAGCTTCATGGTCGGACTGCCGCTCGCCAGCCACGTCGCCGAGGTGGCGAGACGATCCGACTATTTGGCGGTGCATGTCCTACCCCGCGCGCAGCATGTTCTGGCGGAACTGTTCGGTGGCCAATCGGCAGATCAGACCGACACGTTCACGCACTGCTCGTGGCGCGGCGGGCCGATGGGGATGCCGATTCTCGATGACGCCGCCGCCTGGTTCGTTGGCAGGACCGTGAGTCGCAGCGAAGTCGGCGATCATGTCGCCTACCTGCTGGAGCCCCTCGCCGCCTGGGCTCCCGAAAGCTCCGAGGAACTGCTCTACCTGTCCGATATCGATGATTTCGAGCCCGGCCAAGAGACGCCGCAGCGGTTGTACGACGGGGAACGGACGGAGGCGACACGCCGGTACGGCATGAGGTTCACTCTCGATCTGCCCTAGCCATTACTCGGTGCGCGCGGATCAGGTCTTGTCGTCGTTGTTCCGCGGGAAGCCGCCGCCCTGCGGGAACAACGGAAACACCACGTCGTCGAGTTTCTCGGCATCGCCCGAGGTCTTGTTCACCGTTGCGCCCCACACATTGCCGTCCGGCGACATCCGCAGCGCCCACGCGTGCGCGTGCGTGTCCTTCCGGACCACGTCGGGTTCCCCGGTGACCGCCCCGGTCTTGGGTGCGAGCCGCACCGCCACCGTCAACTTGGTGTTGATCAGGTTGACCAGCACGGTGCCATCCATGGCCGCACAGCCTGCCACGCCGGGTTTGTCGGGCCAGGTCCACACCGTGGAGACCTCGGATTTCTTGGTGATGCGCTGCAACCGGTCCGCGCCCGGAGTGCGGTCGGCGACATATAGCGAACCGTCGACGGGATCGATGCACAACCCACCGCCGGAGCCGATGCCCGACAGTGCCGTCGTCGGCGGCGCCTGGCCGATGGTGGTCGGCTGCTCGATCCGCAGCACCTTGCCGGCCAACGATCTGGGGTCGGCGGCCAGCGCGGGGTTGCCGGCGTCTCCGGTCAACACCACCAGCGTGGTGGGGCTGGTGAAGATCAAGGCCCCGGTATTGCCGGTCGCACCCTTGGGGATTCCGGTCAGGATTTCTTTGGGCACGTCATCTTCGGCGATACGGATGACGCGATTGTCGGAGGGGGTGCTGACGTAGGCGTACATCAGCCGGTCCTGCGAGAAGGTAGGGGACAGCACGATATCCATCAGGCCGCCGTCTCCGGAGCCGTCGACCGGGATGACCATCTTCACCTTGGGTTCGGCGCTGACCGAGATCTCCTTGACGACGCCGGTGGTGCGCTCGGCGACCAGTGCGGTCTTGCTGTCGACACCCATGATCAGGCCGCTGGTGCTGTCCAAACAGCCCTGCATCACTCCCGGCGCCGGGCAGGCTTTGGGGAAAGGCGTCGGCGGCAACGGCGGCGGCGGGGGAGGCGTTGAGCTCGGCTGCGGCTTGAGTTCGGGATTGGTCGTGAACGGCTGGGACTGGGTGTCGTTGAACCGGGCGCAGCCGCTCGACAGCAGCACCGCCGCACACAGCACAGCGAGCGCGCACCGAACCGACCGCCATATCCGCATGACCGACAGGCTACGGAACCGGCGGTCACGGTCGCCACCTGCCGCCGAGTAGGGGCAGGCGACGGTCAGCGCCACCGCGCTCAAATCCCGTCCCGATACGCAGTCGATCAGTACGTTAATGCGCCCAGATGAGCGCGGCGGCGCGGCGTACGAAGGCGCAGGCGGCGGCCTTCTAGCCCAGGATCCGGCAAACTACGGATTTAACAGGCCAAAGCGCCGCTCAAATCCCAGATTTAGCTGGAAATGCCCTTACCCTGATGCGCGTGACCAGTTTGAATGACCAACATTGGCAGCGGCCGGACAGTCCCGCAGTGCCAACCTCTAGCCGTCCCGCCTCGGCAAGCCTGGTCGACCCCGAAGACGACCTGACCCCTGCCGGGTATGCCGCCGACTTCGGTCATACCGGAACCACGACCATCATCCCGCCTTACGACACCAGCGCCGGGCTGGGCAGCAGCTCGAGTTACCACCTCAACGACGCTCAGGAACCGCTGCCGTACGTGCAACCCCCGCAGGCTGGCCGCCAGATCCCGGCAGCTCCGGCCGCCATCGACTTCGATGAGGAAGACGATCGACGCGAAGCCGGGCGACGCGGCACCCAGAATGCTGGCCTGCTGTTCCTGCGGATCGGACTAGGTGCGGTGCTGATCGCGCACGGGCTGC
>JAVROZ010000784.1:0-3342 GCA_032162485.1 Mycobacterium sp. | reverse complement strand
TCGAGACCACCAACGAGGAACTGCAGTCGACCGTCGAGGAGCTCGAAACCACCAACGAAGAACTGCAATCCACCAACGAAGAACTCGAGACGATGAACGAGGAGTTGCAGTCCACCAACGACGAATTGCACGCCATCAATGACACGCTCAACGAGTGCAGCGGCGAACTCGACGATGCCCGCACCTTCTTGCATTCGCTGGTCAACTCGGTGCACTTCGGGATGGCGGTGGTCGACCGCGAGATGCGGGTGGTGGTGTGGAACTACGGCTGTGAGGAGTTGTGGGGGCTGCGCGCCGACGAGATCACCGGTGAAGTTCTCACCACGTTGGACATCGGCCTGCCGATGGATCAGGTACTACCGCTGATCGGCAACGCCTTCGTGGATACGCAGAATCCGGGTGAGATTTTGATTAATGCGGTCAACCGCCGCGGTCGCGCCACCCGAGTGCGGGTGACGTGCAACAGTTTCCAATCCACGGATGGCAGCGTGACCGGCGCCGTGCTGTTGATGGATCCGCAGACCTGACTTGACTTTGAATCAGTTCTCCGCGAAGCGCGCTTTGTCTTCCTCATCGACGGCGGCTGCATCGTGGTCGGCAGCCGCGGCACGGTGTACTTCCGCCGCATCCTGATGTTCCTCGCCCGTGCCATTGCCGGCCAGCATGGCAGCCTGCTCATGCGTGGCCGCAGCGCGTAAATGCGCGGCACCGGCGTGCTGGTGTCCTTCGGCCGCGGAGTGATGCGCGCGGATCGCCCGTTGCAGTGACTCTTCGGCATGCATCCGCGCGCGCTCCGCGGTCTCGGCATTGGCCGGCTGGCCAGCCGCCAGTTCTGATCTGCGCAGCTGTAGTTCGTCGGCCCGCAGCCGTGCGGCTTCACCGCGGGCGGCGGGGTCCCGAAGCGGGCCGTCCTGCTCGGCGGGGGCCATCAGTTCGGATGTTCGGACTCGACCACCTGGCGGGCCACCATGGCCACTGGGGTGTTCGTGTTTTGGGAGAGCCGCTTGAGCAGTTCGAATGCCTGCACAGCGTCAATCTTGAACCGCTCCATGAGCATGCCCTTGGCTTGGCCGATGATGTCGCGGGACCCCAGCGCGCTGCGGAACTGCTCCTCGCGGCGCACCAACTTCCACGCCAACGCGGCGTGCGTCGCGAGGATCAACCCCGCCTCGACCGCGTCGTCGTCGAAAATAGCGGGTTGCTCGGCATAGAAATTCAGCGCACCCATGCTTTTCTGATCGGCAAACAGCTGAAACGACAGGATCGAGCGGATCGGAGTCTGCTCGAAGGCGTCCCGGCTGAAAGCCCGCCACCGCTCTTCATGAGCCAGGTCGTCAATCCGGATCATGTGCTGTGTCCAGGCCGCCGACAGACACGGCCCTTCGCCGTGAGTCTGCTGGAGCTTGTCGAGCAACGCCGGGTAGCGGCTTGTCGATGACGCCGCCGTGCGCACACTGCCGCCGCGGTCTGCGACCGTGATGCCGGCGTGGCGGGCGCCGGGAACCACCTTGACCGCACTTTCCGTGAGTTCGGAGAGCATCGCTTCGCCGTCGGTGACCTCCTGCTGCAGGAGTTGAACCAAATGAGCGATATCACGGACGAGCCTGCTGTGACCGCTTGTTTCCACGTCGCATCTCCGATCGAACGTTTCCATCGCGGTTGGCGCCATTGTCCTCTGCACCGGCAGACCACGCAATGGCCGGACATCCGCCGTTCAGATGGAACTTTAAAATTGCTAGACAGATCGTCGATTCTCGAAGACAGGAGACGCATGCGGTTCAGTTACGCCGAAGCGATGACCGACCCGTCGTACTACATCCCGCTGGCCAAAGCCGCCGAGGCGGCCGGCTATGCCAGCATGACGATTCCCGACAGCGTCGCCTACCCTTTTGGTTCTGACTCCACATACCCATACACGCCGGACGGCAATCGCGAATTCCTGGACGGTAAAGCCTTTATCGAAACGTTCGTGCTGACGGCGGCCCTGGGAGCGGTGACGTCGACGCTGCGGTTCAACTTCTTTGTGCTCAAGCTCCCGATCCGGCCACCGGCGCTGGTGGCCAAGCAGGCCGGTTCGCTGGCCGCGCTGATCGGCAACCGCGTCGGTCTCGGCGTCGGCACCAGCCCTTGGCCGGAAGACTACGAGCTCATGGGTGTCCCGTTCGCCAAGCGTGGCAAACGCATTGACGAATGCATCGAGATCATCCGGGGCCTGACCACCGGCGACTACTTCGAATTTCACGGCGAGTTCTACGACTTCCCCAAGACGAAGATGACTCCCGCTCCGAGCAAGCCGATCCCCATCCTGATCGGCGGGCACGCCGACGCCGCGCTACGGCGGGCCGCCCGCGCGGACGGGTGGATGCACGGCGGCGGCGACGCGCAGGAACTCGACCGTCTCATCGCGCGGGTCAAGGGATTCCGCGACGAAGAGAGTAGGACAGGCCCTTTCGAGATCCATGTGATCTCGGTCAACGGGTTCACCCTCGACGGAGTGAAACGTCTCGAGGACAAGGGCGTCACCGACGTGATCGTCGGCTTCCGCATCCCCTACATCATGGGACCCGACACCGAGCCGCTGGACAGCAAAATCCGCAACCTGGAGATGTTCGCCGAAAGGGTGATCGCGAAGGTCTAGCGGCGGTCGCAAGCCCGGCTAAGCCGGGCGCAGCGGGCCGTCGCCGGAAAGCTCGCGGCGGTCGCAAGCCCGGCTAAGCCGGGCGCAGCGGGCCGTCGCCGGAAAGCTAGGGCCTACATCGGGTCCCATACCGGTGCGCGCTTCTCCTGGTGCGCCCGCGCCGCTTCCAGCGGGTTGTTGGTGAACCCGGTCAGCATCTGGGTGCGGTTCTCGATTTCGATCGCATGCCGCAGGCTGGGCGCGTCCAGCGCGGTGTTCAGCCCGATCTTGGTCTGCCACACACCGAAGGCGTTGTTCTCGACGATTGAGCGGGCCATTTGCAACGACGCCCCCATCAACTCGTCGGCAGACACCACCTCATGCACCAACGCGATCCGGTACGCCTCGTCTGCGCCGATGATTCGTCCGGTCAGCATCAGCTCCCGCGCGACCCCAGCGCCGACGATCTTGGGCAGCAAATAACTGGTGCCCATGTCCATCGAGGAGAATCCCGCTTTGATGAACACCGAGCCGAATCTAGCGGTCTCAGAGGCGATTCGGACGTCGGAGTGCAGCGCGAACGCCAGCCCGCCGCCGACGGCGACGCTGTTGACGGCGGCGATCACCGGTATCGGCAGCTCGTACAGCCGGATGTACAGGTTGGCCAGCCGCACCTGGGCGTCGTAGCTGATTTTGAACGGCGGGGTCTGCGGCTTTGGTGCTGT
>JAVROZ010000783.1:0-3436 GCA_032162485.1 Mycobacterium sp. | reverse complement strand
GACGAGTCGCACGTCACCGTGCCGCAGATCGGCGGCATGTATGAGGGCGACATGTCGCGCAAGCGCAACCTCGTCGAGTACGGCTTCCGGTTGCCGTCGGCGGTCGATAACCGTCCGCTGACCTGGGAGGAGTTCGCCGACCGGATCGGTCAGACCGTGTACCTCTCGGCCACCCCGGGACCCTACGAGCTGCGCCAGACCGGTGGCGAGTTCGTCGAGCAGGTGATCCGCCCGACCGGCCTGGTGGACCCGAAAGTGGTGGTCAAGCCCACCAAGGGTCAGATCGACGATCTCATCGGTGAAATCCGTAAACGCGCCGAGGCCGACGAACGGGTGTTGGTGACGACCCTGACCAAGAAGATGGCCGAAGACCTCACTGATTACCTGCTGGAGATGGGAATCCGGGTGCGTTACCTGCACTCCGAGGTCGACACGCTGCGCCGGGTCGAGTTGCTCCGGCAGTTGCGGCTCGGAGACTACGACGTGCTGGTGGGCATCAATCTATTGCGCGAGGGTCTGGACCTGCCCGAGGTGTCGCTGGTCTCGATCCTCGACGCCGACAAGGAAGGATTCCTGCGGTCGACGCGGAGCCTGATTCAGACGATTGGCCGCGCCGCCCGCAACGTTTCCGGCGAAGTACATATGTACGCCGACAAGATGACCGATTCGATGACCGAGGCCATCGACGAGACCGAACGACGCCGGGCGAAGCAAATCGCCTACAACGAGGCCCACGGCGTCGACCCGCAGCCGCTCCGCAAGAAGATCGCCGACATCCTCGACCAGGTCTACCGCGAGGCTGAAGACACGGAGGCGGTGGAGATCGGCGGCTCCGGGCGCAACGCGTCCCGTGGTCGGCGCGCTCAGGGCGAGCCTGGCAGAGCGGCCAGCTCCGGTGTATTCGAGGGGCGCGACACCTCCACCATGCCGCGCGCCGAGTTGGCCGACCTGATCAAGGAGCTCACCGCGCAGATGATGGCCGCTGCGCGCGACCTGCAATTCGAGCTGGCGGCCCGGTTCCGCGACGAGATCCACGACCTCAAAAAGGAACTGCGCGGAATGGACGCCGCCGGCCTGAAGTGACACAGACAGCAAGGGAGACCGGGAGTTGGCGTGAGCTGCTCGGCCAGCACTTAGGCACGTCCACGGTGCTGGCGGGCGGCGTCGCGATGTATGCCACCAACGAGTTTCTGACCGTCAGCCTGCTACCGAACGCCATCGCCGAAATCGGCGGCAATCGGCTGTACGCCTGGGTGGTCACCCTGTACCTGGTTGGCTCCGTGGTCGCTGCCACCACTGTCAACGCCGTACTGCGCCGATTCGGGGCGCGCTCCTCGTTCCTGCTGGCGCTGGCCGTGTTCGGGGTGGCCAGCCTGGTGTGCGCGGCGGCACCGAACATGGAGGTGCTGATCGCGGGACGCACCCTGCAGGGCGGGGCGGGCGGCACGCTGGCCGGCCTGGGCTATGCGCTGATCAACTCGACGCTGCCGCGTTCGCTGTGGACGCGGGGCTCGGCACTGGTGTCGGCGATGTGGGGTGTCGCCACGGTGGTCGGACCCGCCCTGGGTGGGCTCTTCGCGCAGTTCGGCCTGTGGCGGTGGGCATTCGGCGCGATGGCCGTCCTGACGGCGCTGATGGCCAGCTTGGTTCCGGTGGTGCTGGCCGGGGGCGGGGACACTTCGCCCCGCCAGACGACAGCGCCTCCCACGCTCAGGGTGCCGGTGTGGTCATTGCTGTTGATCGGGTCAGCCGCCCTGTCAGTCAGCATCGCGCAACTGCCACACAACGCGTCGGTCATAGCCGGCCTGCTCGTGGTGGGGGTGTTGCTGGCAGGTGCTTTCGTGGTGGTCGATCGGCGCAGCCACGCAGCGGTGTTGCCGCCCAGCGTGTTTGGCTCGGGGCCGCTGCGATGGATCTACCTGACGATGGCGGTGCTGATGATGGCGGTGATGATCGATACCTACGTGCCGTTGTTCGGACAGCGGTTGGGGCACCTCAGTCCGGTTGCCGCCGGATTTTTGGGTGCATCGTTGGCAATCGGATGGACTGTCAGTGAGATCATCAGCGCCTCGCTGAACAGCCGTCGGGTGATCGGCTTCGTCGTGCTGGTCGCGCCTCTGCTGATGGCGGCCGGTCTTGCGATCGGCGCCATCACTCAGCGAGACGACGCGTCATTCGGTCTCGTCGTGGTCTGGGCGGTGGCGTTGTTGATCGCCGGAACCGGCATCGGGATGGCCTGGCCGCACCTCTCGGCGCGCGCGATGGACTCGGTTGATGATCCGGCGGAGAGCGGGGCGGCGGCCGCAGCGATCAACACAGTGCAATTGATCTCCGCGGCCTTCGGCGCCGGGTTGGCCGGGGTGGTGGTCAACACGACAACCGGCGGGGAACTGGCAGAGGCCCGTTGGGTTTATGCGGTGTTCACCGTGTTGGCCGCAACCGGCGTGGTCGCTTCGCTGAGGGCGACGTACCGCGACCGCAACCCTGCGCTTTGACGCTGAGCCATCGGCAAGCCCGTCACCGCGTTGACTTGATCACCTGCGAATAGTGGAACTGCCAGCGCTCGACGGGGTGGAAGCCTAGGTAGCTGGGGAATTGATAGACCGGCGAACGCCCGAATGCCGTTCCGGGCGGCAACGACTGTCCGGCTTGATAGTCGGGCAGCGCCTTGTCGCGATTGGTGATCGTCCACAGGGTTGGGCACTTGTTGATCTTGGCCGTTGTCAGCCATACGGCGACGTGACCGTCCCACAGCGCACCGACGTTCGGCCCGTAGAAGCCGCGCTCCACGTCGATCAGTGACCGGAAGGCCGAGGGCCTGGTGGCCAGCAGGGCACGAATCGGGCCAGGCCTCCAGGGCACCGTGTTGTCGACCAGCAGGCAATCGCCGGGAGACGCGTGAGCGCTGATGACGTCGGCCACCTGGCTGTAATCCCAGCCCTCCTTGGCGTACGGCCCGCGCTGGGTGAAGAAGTAGTTCGGGAATGCCGCGGCGCCCAGGATCAGCACCAGGCCGACGACCTGCCATCGCTTACGGGCGATCGCAACGATGCAGATCGCGAGGACGACGGCCGCGGCGGGAGCGGTGAAGATCAGGTAGCGCGGGTAGTAGATCGGCTCGCTGACGACCGAGTAGATCAGGACAGCGGCAGTAGGGAGCACGATCCACAGCACGCTGAGCAGCAACAGCCGGCCGGTGCCGTCCTCGGATCGCGCCTTCCCGGCGAGCCGGACCGCGATTGCCGCAACCACCAGCACGCCCGCCAGGATCGCGAACGCGACGCTGTAGTCGAAGTACTGCCGGTGCACGACGTCAAGGAACAGGTTGCGGTTCAGTCCGGTGATCCACCCGACCTGCCAGACCTGCTTGTGGGCAAACAGCATGAATGGCGTCATGGCCCCGAGTGCGAGGGCCGATGTCACCCCCAACCAAATG
>JAVROZ010000782.1:0-5854 GCA_032162485.1 Mycobacterium sp. | reverse complement strand
GATCGCGATGTACCTGTGCCGCGAGCTCACCGACCTGTCTCTGCCAAAGATCGGCCAGGCATTCGACCGCGATCACACGACGGTGATGTACGCCGAACGCAAGATCCGCAACGGGATGGCCGAGCGCCGGGAGATCTTCGACAACGTCAAAGAGCTCACCACTCGCATTCGGCAGCGCTCCAAGCGCTGAAACCGACGAGTTTTCTGCACTTCTTCGAAAAAACTTCTCTACCTCAAGTCACACCTGCAACGCCCGCGCGGTGTGTGTAGTTCTGTGCACAAACCACCCAAAGTTCGGTGCAGCACTCACCCTTCGGTGCACTTGTGTACTTCATCCCAAGCCGGCCAACATGGTGCACACAGCTCTCAACGTAGAGATCCACACCCTTGCGCGCCCTCCGAGCAGGGCTAAGACCACGCTGTCCCCAGATTGCACACCCGCTATTACTGATATTGAGATCTCTACAAAGTTTCTTCTTTGAAGTACACGTCTGGGGACATCGATTGTGAGGCGTCCGAGCAGGGGCTGCACGACAGGTTTGTCACCGTCGACGATTAGCTTTCAAGTTGGCGCGAGAAGCTCTACGGTTGTTGTTCGACTGCCGTTTCGGCCGTCGTGGCGACTGAAACGCCACCGGCGTCCGTCACCGGGAGTCCCCCAACACCGGCGGGGGCGCTGGGCACGGATTCGAACTCACTGTTAGGTGAAGGGACGCAATGGACACGGCTACACGGGCTGTCACCGACCTGAAGTTTCGTTTGGTGCGTGAGTCCTTCGCCGAAGCGGTCTCGTGGGTGGCCAAGAACCTGCCGTCCAGGCCCACCGTGCCGGTGCTCTCCGGGGTGCTGCTCACCGGCTCCGACGACGGCCTGACCATTTCCGGATTCGACTACGAAGTCTCCTCCGAAGTACAGGTCGCTGCCGAAGTAGCTTCTGCTGGAAGCGTTTTGGTCTCGGGTCGGCTGTTATCCGACATCACCAGGGCGTTGCCCAACAAGCCGGTGGATTTTTACGTCGATGGCAATCGAGTTGCGCTTACCTGCGGAAGCGCCAGGTTCTCGCTGCCGACGATGGCCGTCGAGGATTACCCGACGCTGCCGACATTGCCGGAAGAGACCGGCACTCTGCCGGCTGAGTTGTTCGCCGAGGCGATCGGCCAGGTGGCCATCGCGGCGGGTCGAGACGACACCCTGCCCATGCTGACCGGGATCCGGGTTGAGATATCAGGTGAGACGGTTGTTTTGGCCGCTACCGACAGGTTTCGCCTGGCGGTGCGCGAGCTGACCTGGTCGGCGTTGTCGCCTGACATCGAGGCGGCGGTGTTGGTGCCCGCCAAGACCCTGGCCGAGGCGGCAAAGGCCGGCGGAGAAGGCTCTGAAGTTCGGCTGTCGTTGGGCGCGGGGTCCGGAGTCGGAAAAGACGGGCTACTGGGCATCAGTGGCAACGGCAAGCGCAGCACCACCAGGCTGTTGGACGCCGAATTCCCGAAGTTTCGCCAGTTGCTACCCGCCGAGCACACCGCGGTGGCCACGATCGGCGTGGCCGAGTTGACCGAAGCGATCAAGTTGGTGGCGTTGGTGGCCGACCGGGGCGCACAAGTCCGGATGGAATTCGGCGACGGCATGTTGCGGCTGTCGGCGGGCGCCGATGATGTCGGGCGGGCCGAGGAAGATCTCGTCGTCGATTACGCCGGGGAGCCGTTGACGATCGCGTTCAACCCGACCTACCTGACCGACGGACTGAGTTCGTTGCACTCCGAGCGGGTGTCGTTCGGCTTCACCACGCCGGGTAAGCCCGCATTGCTGAGGCCGGCATCTGCCGACGACGCGGTGCCTACCGGAAGCGGCCCGTTCCCGGCGGTGCCGACGGACTACGTGTATCTATTGATGCCGGTGCGGCTGCCCGGCTGATAGCTGAGCGCCTGAAATAGGTATGCGGCAGGTGTACGTCCGGCATTTGGGTCTGCGTGACTTCCGGTCATGGGCGCGTGTGGAGCTCGACCTGGAACCGGGGCGAACAGTGTTCGTCGGACGGAATGGTTTCGGTAAAACCAATCTTGTTGAGGCGCTCTGGTATTCGACCACTCTTGGTTCGCATCGAGTGGGTACCGATGCACCGCTTATCCGTGCCGGCGCGCAGCGGGCGGTGGTGTCGACCATTGTGGTCAGCGACGGCAGGGAATTGGCGATCGACCTCGAGATCGCCGCGGGACGCGCGAACAAGGCGCGGCTGAATCGGTCTCCGGTGCGCAGCACGCGTGAAGTCGTCGGGGTCCTGCGCGCGGTGTTGTTCGCTCCCGAAGACCTGGCCTTGGTCCGAGGCGATCCCGCCGACCGGCGCCGCTACCTCGACGAGTTGGCGACTGTGCGGCGACCGATGATCGCTGGGGTGCGCGCCGACTACGACAAGGTACTGCGACAACGCACCGCACTATTGAAGTCGTTGGTGGGTGCGCGGTTCCGTGGCGACCAGGGAGCGCTGGACACACTTGAGGTTTGGGACAGCCGGCTGGCCGAGCACGGTGCTCAACTGATGGCCGCCCGGATAGAACTGGTGAACCAGCTGACTCCCGAAGTCGAGAAGGCCTACCAGGTGCTGGCGCCCGAGTCACGTTCAGCGTCAATTGGTTACCGTGCTAGCACGGACTCGGTGGTTCCCGCCGTGTACCAGGCCGCGGACCGCGACGTGCTGGAAGCCGCGATGTTGGCCGCGTTGGCGGCGCGCCGCAGCGCCGAACTGGAACGTGGGGTGTGTCTGGTCGGCCCACACCGCGACGATTTGGAATTGCGACTCGGCGATCATCCGGCCAAAGGCTTTGCCAGTCATGGGGAGTCGTGGTCTTTCGCGGTGGCGTTGCGACTGGCGGCCTACGAATTGCTGCGCGCGGAGGGGAGCGATCCGGTGCTGTTGTTGGACGATGTCTTCGCCGAGTTGGATACCAAGCGGCGGCAGGCACTGGCGAAGGTCGCCGAGTCGGCGGAACAGGTGCTGGTGACCGCGGCGGTACCCGCGGACATTCCCGAGGGCTGGGACGCTAGGCAAGTGCACATCGATCTGCGCGACAGCGATACCGGTCCGGTGTCGGCGGTGCGACCGTGACCGAACCGGACCCTGCTTCAGGCCAGGACAAGCCAGGCCAGGACAAGCCAGGCCAGGACAAGCTACATGGCATCGACTTGGTCAGACGAACCTTGGAAGAGGCTCGCGCCGCCGCGCGTGCTCGGGGACAGGATGCGGGCCGCGGCCGCGCGAGTCCCATTCCCCGTCGCCGCGTAGCCGGCGGGCGGCGCAGTTGGTCAGGACCCGGGCCCGATGGGCGCGATCCACAACCTTTGGGCCGGCTGACCCGCGACCTCGCCAAGCAGCAGGGCTGGACCACGCACGTCGCCGAAGGCACGGTATTCGGGCATTGGGGACGAGTGGTCGGCGAGCAGATCGCTGAGCATGCGACGCCGACCGCACTCAATGACGGAGTGCTCACTGTTATGGCCGAATCGACCGCGTGGGCGACTCAGCTGCGCCTCATGCAGGGACAACTCCTGGCTAAGATCGCCGCCGCCGTCGGCAACGGTGTGGTGAAGTCGCTCAAGATCACCGGCCCGGCGACACCGTCGTGGCGAAAAGGGCCCCGTCACATCGCCGGCAGGGGGCCGCGCGACACCTATGGTTAGAGGCGTTCAACAGCCCGGATGGCGAGGAGAATCACGCGGGCTCAGAGCCGCCAGAAATTAACGGACCCGCATCTGCAACGTCGGGACGCGGACACAGCGAAGAAATTGAGCGCACGGCTCAATCAGATGGGTGGAAACGCGCCCGTAAAATCAATGCTGACGGTGGCTCACGGTAGAGTGGACGAAGACGAACGCTGCGGTGACTGGACCGCTCGCATGCAACCCCAAGGAGAGCATTCCGATCGTGGCTGCCCCGAAGAAGAAAGCACAAAACGACTACAACGCTTCAGCCATCACTGTTCTCGAAGGGCTGGAGGCCGTCCGCAAACGCCCGGGCATGTATATCGGCTCCACCGGTGAGCGTGGTTTGCACCACCTCATCTGGGAGGTGGTCGACAACTCGGTGGACGAGGCGATGGCCGGTTATGCGAGTCGGGTCGATGTACGTCTACTCGATGACGGCAGCGTCGAGGTCGCCGATGACGGGCGTGGCATCCCGGTTGCTATGCACTCCACCGGAGCGCCGACCGTTGATGTAGTCATGACCCAGCTGCACGCCGGTGGCAAGTTCGGTGGTGAGAACAGTGGCTATACCGTCAGCGGCGGATTGCACGGCGTCGGTGTGTCGGTGGTCAATGCCCTCTCGAGGCGACTCGAGGTCGACATCAAACGTGACGGGCACGAGTGGTCGCAGTCCTACGACCGCGCCGTGCCGGGCACCCTCAAACAGGGCGAGGCGACCAGGAAGACCGGCACCACGATCAGGTTCTGGGCGGATTCCGAGATCTTCGAAACCACCCAAT
This sequence comes from Mycobacterium sp., assembly GCA_032162485.1. Taxonomy (GTDB): domain Bacteria; phylum Actinomycetota; class Actinomycetes; order Mycobacteriales; family Mycobacteriaceae; genus Mycobacterium. Next base: position 1,379 of record JAVROZ010000782.1, on the reverse strand, counting down.
ACGACTTCGAGACCGTGGCGCGGCGACTCCAGGAGATGGCGTTCCTGAATAAAGGTCTGACGATCAATCTCACCGACGAGCGGGTTGAGCAGGACGAGGTCGTCGACGAGATCGTCAGTGACCACGCCGAAGCGCCGAAGTCGGCCGAGGAAAAGGCGGCCGAGTCGCGTGCCCCGCACAAGGTGAAGAAGCGCACCTTCCAATACCCCGGCGGTCTGGTCGACTTCGTCAAGCACATCAACCGCACCAAGAGCCCAATTCAGCAGAGTGTCATCGACTTCGAGGGTAAAGGCACCGGGCACGAAGTCGAAATCGCGATGCAGTGGAACGGCGGGTACTCCGAGTCGGTTCACACCTTCGCCAACACCATCAACACCCACGAGGGTGGGACGCACGAAGAGGGCTTCCGCAGCGCGCTGACATCGGTGGTGAACAAGTACGCCAAAGACAAGAAGCTACTGAAGGAAAAGGATGCGAACCTCACCGGCGACGATATTCGGGAAGGACTGGCCGCGGTCATCTCGGTGAAGGTGAGTGAACCGCAGTTCGAGGGCCAGACCAAGACCAAGCTGGGGAACACCGAGGTCAAGTCTTTCGTGCAGAAGGTGTGCAACGAACAGCTCACCCATTGGTTCGAGGCTAACCCGTCGGAAGCCAAAACCGTGGTGAACAAGGCGGTATCGTCGGCGCAGGCGCGGATGGCGGCGCGTAAAGCCCGAGAGTTGGTGCGGCGCAAGAGTGCCACCGATCTGGGCGGACTGCCCGGAAAGCTTGCCGACTGTCGTTCGACCGATCCGCGTAAGTCGGAATTGTATGTGGTGGAGGGTGACTCGGCCGGCGGCTCGGCCAAGAGCGGTCGCGACTCGATGTTCCAGGCGATTCTTCCGTTGCGCGGCAAGATCATCAACGTCGAGAAGGCGCGCATCGACCGGGTGCTGAGGAACACCGAAGTCCAGGCCATCATCACCGCGCTGGGTACCGGCATTCACGACGAGTTCGACATCACCAAGTTGCGTTACCACAAGATCGTGCTGATGGCCGACGCCGACGTTGACGGGCAACACATTTCGACCCTGTTGTTGACATTGTTGTTCCGGTTCATGCGCCCGCTGCTCGAACACGGCCACGTCTATCTGGCCCAGCCACCGCTGTACAAGCTGAAGTGGCAGCGCAGCGAACCCGAGTTCGCCTACTCCGACCGTGAGCGCGACGGCCTGTTAGAGGTGGGGCTCAAGTCCGGCCGGAAGATCAATAAAGAGGACGGGATCCAGCGGTACAAGGGTCTTGGCGAGATGGACGCCAAGGAGTTGTGGGAGACCACCATGGATCCCTCGGTTCGGGTGCTGCGGCAGATCACCCTTGACGACGCCGCCGCCGCC
>JAVROZ010000781.1:0-4395 GCA_032162485.1 Mycobacterium sp. | reverse complement strand
GACCGGAACCCACTGCGCGGATAGCGGCGAACACCAGGAGACCGGTCGACAGGATCCGCTCCGGTCCGCTGCGCTCAAACGACAACTCGGAGGTGACCTGGTGCCAGCCGTTGCCGACCTCGCCGAGCACATCGGCGTCGGGCACGAAGACCTCGTCGAAAATGACCTCGTTGAAGTGATGTGCCCCCGACATCAACAGGATGGGTTCAACGCGCACGCCCTGTGCATCGCGCGGCACCAGGAACTGGCTGAACCCGTCGTGTCGGTGCTGGGGATCCGGTGGGCTGGTGCGCGCCAGCACCACCACCTGATGAGCTTGGTGCGCTCCGCTGGTCCACACCTTCGTGCCGGACAGGACCCAGCCGCCATCGGCGCGAACCGCTTTGGTCTGAACGGCAGCGAGATCAGATCCGGCGCCGTGCTCACTCATTCCGATCGACGAGTACAGCTTGCCCGCAACAATTTTCGGCAGCAGTCTGTCACGCTGCTCTTCGGATCCGTAGGACAGCAGGCCGGGCGCCACCTGACGGTCGGCGGTCCAGTGCGCCGCCACCGGTGCTCCCGTGGCGATCAGCTCCTCTGTCACGACATAGCGGTGCAGGTGCCCCAGCTCGTGACCGCCGTAGCGCTTCGGGATCGTCAGACCCAGGAAGCCCGCCGCGCCCAAACGGGCCGAGAACCCCTCGTCCCACTGGCCCAACCAAGAGTCGACCGTGGGCTCCCAGCCGAACTCGGCTTGATCGGCGCCCAGGAAATCGCGCACTGCCGAACGCAGCTTCAACATGTCGGGCTCGTTGGCGCTCAACGCTTCAAATGAACTCACCGCAAACCCCTACACCGCGGGCGGCGGGGTCGACGGCAGATAGAAATTGGGGGTCAGATCGTCCTCGCGTGCGGCCAGTCGATATCCCGACAGGTCGTCGACACCCTCCTCGCGCAGAACTTCTTCATCGGTGTAAAACCGGCCAGTGCATTCCGCGGCCGGCCGGGTGATCAGCGCGTGCACGGCGTCGGCCATGATGCGCGGGTGGCGGGCTTGGGCGCGCACCGCGTCCGCTCCCATCGCGGCCATCATCCCGGTGCTCGCGACGGTGGTCGCGGGCCACAACGAATTGACGGCGATCGGGATCGACGCGAATTCGGCAGCCCAGCCGAGCGTCAATAGGCTTTCGGCGTACTTGCCGACCGTGTGTCCGACGTGTGCGCCGACCCAAGCTGGGTCCAGATTCAGCGGTGGCGACACGTTGACGATGTGGGCGTTGTCGGAGTCCCGCAGGTAGGGGAAGGCCGCCTGCACCACTGCGAAAGGGCCTTGGACATTGACTGCGAGCAAGCGGGCGAAGTTCTTCGGCGGTAATTGCGGAGTGCGTCGCAGGTCCAGTGCGCCGGCGTTGTTCACCACGACGTCGATTCCACCGAATTCCTCGGCAACGGCGGCGATCGCGCTCGCCACCCCGTCGGCGTCACGGACGTCGACCGCGAGCGGGAGTGCGCGACCACCGGCGTCGCGGACAGCCTCGGCGGTCTCGGCCAGGGTGCCCGCGATCTTCGGGTTCGGCGTCTCAGTCTTGGCCAGGAGTGCCACCGCCGCTCCGTCTGACGCGGTCCGGACCGCGATTTCACGGCCGATGCCGCGACTGGCGCCGGTCACGACGACCACGCGATTCTTGAGGGTGCGCGGACCCAGAGTTCCCACGACGCTGTCATCTCCCTGGCTGAAGTGCGGACCAAGCGGAATGCTATAACTATATAGCGCATTCAAATATGCGGATAATCGCGGTATCCCCGGCGGAGGAGAAACGCACCATGACGGACGTCGTCTCGATCGGTACCTACCTGCCGCCGTGGGTGGTGCGCGAGCGACGGGTCAAGGGCCCGGACGAGGATGCCCTGACGATGGCGGTCGCCGCCGGACGGGCCGCCGACCCCGACGCGACAGCAGCACGCGTCGTGCTGGTGTCGCGCGACTTTCCTCTGTTGGAAGGCGGCAACGGCGCGGTGCTGCTGGCGGCGCTGTCATTGCGGGCCGACACCCCGGTTGCCGAAGTGCTCGGTGGCGCACCCGCAGTACTCGACCAACTGGGGGGCGCTTCGCCGGGCACGCTGGTCATCGGTGCCGACGACAACGACGTCGCCGTAGGTGCAGCGGCTGTGTTGACTGGTGATAGCGGTGTGGCCTTGACTCCGATCGCCCGCCAGACCCGCAGCCTGCCGCTGACGGTTCGCGGCGAGGACGGTGCCCGTCACACCTACGTCGACCCGAGATTGCAGCGCGAGGTCGGGGTGCGCTCGACGGTTGCTCGACTGAACCTGACGGGGACGCCCGTGGTGGCCGCGGTGTCAGGTGTCCCACTGGCTCAACTCGGCAGCGGCTTCGACACCTCCGCCGCCTCCGTGTATCCAACGATCTCCGCCGGTGCGATCATCCGTTTACTGGCCCAGGTGATCGAGGCGGGTACACAGGGGCTCCTGCTCGCGGTCGAGCAGGCCAGTGTCAGCGTGGCCGAACTCGTGCTAGAAGGCGCGAGGCCACGGATAACCCATGACGAGTTCTCGCCTCGGGAGCTGCCGAAGACCCGCGTCGCAGACGGTGTTGGGATACCGATCAGCATGCCGGCCTACGCTCGTGCGTTCGAGCCGAAGATTCGTTGGGAAGCAGCTGTTTTCGACGAAAGCCCTGGGATCGACTCCGCTCCGCAGTTCCCGCCGCGGATGCGCGTCAACAACGCTGGGAAACTGGCGGACGAATATCGGCTCGAACCGCTGCCGCGTACCGGCACGGTCTACACCCACACCACGGTGCGGATACCCGTGCCCGACCTGCCCAGCCCCTATTCGCTGGCCGTCGTGCAGCTCGACGACAGCTCGGTTCGCGTGTTGCTCAAGGTCACCGGCGTGCCCGCGGGCGAGACGACCATCGGTCAACAGGGTGCCGTGGTGCTTCGCAAGATCGCCACGCGCGCAGGCGTGCCCGATTACGGGTATGCGTTCTGGCCGGGCCGCACACTTAGTCCCGAAGGAGTCAACGCATGAGAAATGTCGCCATCGTCGGCGCCGGTATGACACCCTTCGCCGAACACTTCGAATTGGGCATTAAGGACCTGGTGCCGATGGCGTACGCCGAAGCGGTCGCCGGTGTCGACAAAGGCATCGACAAGTCTGAAATCCAGGCGGCTTGGTTCGGCGAGCTGTCTACCACCGACGGTTTTCCGTCGGGCATTTTGGCGGACACCCTCGACCTCACCGACATCCCTGTCACGCGCGTCGAGAATGCATGTGCCACAGGAAATGACGCGATCCGCAACGGAACAATGGCCATTGCATCAGGGTTTTACGACGTGGTGTTGGTGGTCGGTGCGGACAAGGTGCGCGAGACATCGTCGAACACCACGTTCTGGGACTGGGCGGCGATGACCCGCGACAACGCATGGGACTATCCGCTCGGGCTGGTCGCGCCCGCAAACTTCGCGCTACACGTGATGCGATACCTGCACGAGTCGCCCGCCACCAAGGAACACATGGCGATGGTGGCGGTGAAGAATCACTTCCATGCACTGAAGAACCCCAAAGCCCAACTGCGTTACGAGATCACTGTCGAACAGGCACTGGCGGCGCCGATCGTGGTCGAGCCGTTCGGGCTCTACGACTGCACCCCGCAAAGCGATGGTGCCGCCGCGGTGATCCTCGCCGCCGAAGAGGTCGTAGACCGCTACACCGACCGGCCGGTCTGGGTGCGTGGCGTCGGGCTCGGCATGGATCGGGTGATGCATCAGCACAAGACCGACATGACGACGTTCCCGCCAACGGTGCGGGCGGCCAAAACGGCGATGACGATGGCCGGTGTCACGCCTCGCGATATCGACGTTGCCGAGGTGCACGACTGCTTTACCGGTGTCGAACTGATCAGCTACGAGGATCTCGGCTTCGCAAACCGGTTCGAAGCGTACAAGCTCGTCGAGGGACGTGAACATTACGTCGGCGGATCGATACCCATCAACCCCAGCGGGGGTCTGAAAGCCAAGGGGCACCCGCCCGGCGCAACCGGGGTGGCCCAGTGCTACGAACTGTTCAACCAGCTCCGCGGCGAGGCCGAGAATCAAGTTGACGGTGCCCGGGTTGCGTTGGCCCACAACATTGGTGGACCGACCGCTGTCTCAGCGGTCACCATCCTGTCCACCGAAAAGAACTGAAGGAGCCCAGATGACCACCTCAGAGATCGCGACCCTGCCCGGGTACGAGGAGTTCGCGCCGTGGCTGCTTGTCGAGAAGCGCGGCGGCGTACACGTGGTGAGCATCAATCGCCCCGAGGCGTTCAACGCCGTCAACGAAGAGGTTCACCACGCGTTCGCCACCATCTGGCGGATTCTGAACGCTGACGACGACGTGAAAGCTGTC
>JAVROZ010000780.1:0-3032 GCA_032162485.1 Mycobacterium sp. | reverse complement strand
GGGTGAAGCGGGTCGCCGCCATCGGGACTAGCGGCGATCGCAAGCCCGGTGTAGCCGGGTGAAGCCGCCATCGGGACTAGCCATAGCTGGCCGGACCGCGCCGCGCGGTGCGGACTGACGACGGATGGCGCACTGCGACGGGCCGGTACCGTGTACAGAGTGCAGCAGCGGACGGCACCGCCGTGGCCGCTGCGCGGGTGAGTTAGGGCGCGAAGGTGCGCTCTGGCGTACACAGCACTTGCCCAGCCCACTCGCCAGGGATCGTCGGGACCTCCCGGAGGCCCTCCCGGACTCTGTTAGCAGGAGAACATGGCCAAAACCAAATCTGCCCGGCTCAAACGCCACCGACGCCTGGCCTGGTTAGCGGCCGCCTCGATGGCCCTGGTCGTGGCCTTGGCCATCGTCTTCGGAGTGATGCTGCTGCGCCACCACGATGTCCCGCCCAGCGCGGTGCCCCCCGGCGTGCTGCCGTCGGGGCCGACGACCTCCCACCCGAAGAAACCGCGACCCGCCTCCCAGGACGCCTCCTGCCCCGATGTGCAGTTGCTCTCGGTGCCAGGGACGTGGGAATCGTGGCCGACGGAGGACCCGCTGAACCCGACGCAATTCCCGAGGGCGTTGCTGCTCAACGTGACTGGTCCGGTCAGCCAGAAGTTCGCCGCCGGTCGGGTGCAGACGTACACCGTTCCCTACACCGCGCAGTTCCGTAATCCACTGGCCGCCGACAACCAGATGACCTACAACGAGAGCCGCGCGGAAGGCACCCGCGCGACGGTCAAGGCGCTGACCGACATGAACCAGAGATGCCCGTTGACCAGCTACGTGGTGGTCGGGTTTTCGCAGGGTGCGGTGATTGCCGGCGATGTCGCCAGCGATATCGGCAACGGCCTCGGTCCCGTCGATGAGGACCTTGTCCTGGGTGTGACATTGATCGCCGACGGGCGCCGCCAGGAGGGCGTGGGCAACAACGTCCCGCCGACTCCGCCGGGCGTGGGTGCCGAGATCACCTTGCATGAAGTCCCGGTACTGGCCGGGCTCGGTTTGACCATGACCGGCGCGCGGCCGGGTGGTTTCGGCGCGCTGGACGCTCGGGTCAATGAGATCTGCGCAGAGGGTGACCTGATCTGCGCCGCCCCGAAGGAAGCATTCAGTCCCGCCAACCTGCCAACCACGCTGAACACACTGGCCGGGGGCGCGGGCCAGCCGATTCACGCGATGTACGCCACGACCGACTTCTGGAACGCGGACGGCCAGTCCGCCACCCAATGGGCGTTGAGCTGGGCGCTGGGAGTCCTGGACAAGGCGCCGCATCCCCCGCACGGATGATCTCGTCTTAGTAACTACATAGGAACTGCATAGCTGGGCTAGCAGACACACCGCCAGTGCAGCGGCAAGACTCGCGATCAGGCGTACCTTGTGATTTGGTCTGCCGCTCCCGGCCCCTTAACATTAAGAGAAATTTAAGAGCATGTGGTTGACCCGGTTGGGTCTGAGTCGGCTCCGACAGGCGCCCACGCGTGACGGGCGCTGGTCGGAGCTGGCCCGCGCGCAGATCTTCGGTCGGCCCCGCCGAGCCGTCGGCGCCAGCCGACAACCAGAGACACACCCGTCGGCGTAAGCCGACATCAAGAGAGTTCGTGACAGGAGAGATTGGCATGGCGTACCACAACCCGTTCGTTGTGAACGGAAAGATCAGGTTCCCGGCTAACACCAACCTGGTTCGTCACGTCGAAAAATGGGCCAAGGTTCGCGGTGACAAGCTGGCATACCGGTTCCTGGACTACTCCACGGAGCGCGACGGGGTCGAGCGCGACATCATGTGGTCGGAGTTCAGCGCCCGCAACCGTGCCGTCGGGGCCCGGCTGCAGCAGGTCACCCAGCCCGGTGACCGCATCGCCATCCTCTGCCCGCAAAATCTGGACTATCTGGTCTCCTTCTTCGGCGCGCTGTACTCCGGCCGGATCGCGGTGCCGTTGTTCGATCCGGCCGAGCCGGGTCACGTCGGCCGGTTACACGCGGTCCTCGATGACTGCACCCCGTCGACGATCCTGACGACGACCGACGCGGCCGAAGGCGTGCGCAAGTTCATCCGCGCCCGCGCGGCCAAGGAGCGACCACGTGTCATCGCCGTGGACGCGGTGCCCACCGAGGTCGGTGCCACCTGGGTGGAACCCGAGGCCAACGAAAACACCATCGCCTATCTGCAGTACACGTCCGGCTCCACCCGCACACCGACGGGGGTGCAGATCAGCCACCTGAATCTGCCGACCAACGTGTTGCAGACGCTGGTCGCGCTCGAGGGCGTCGAAGGCGACCGCGGCCTTATGTGGCTGCCGTTCTTCCACGACATGGGCCTGATCACCGCGCTGTGTGCGCCAGTGCTCGGCCAGAGCTTCACCTTCATGACCCCCGCCGCCTTCGTGCGTCGGCCGGGCCGCTGGATCCGCGAACTCGCGCGTAAGCCCGGTGAGACCGGCGGCGTCTTCTCGGCCGCCCCGAACTTCGCGTTCGAGCACGCCGCGATGCGGGGTCTGCCCAAGGAAGGCGAGCCGCCGCTGGACCTCAGCAACGTCAAGGCGATCCTCAACGGCAGCGAGCCGGTGTCGCCGGCGTCGATGCGCAAGTTCTACGACGCCTTCCGCCCGTACGGCCTGCCCGAGACAGCGGTCAAGCCGTCCTATGGGCTGGCCGAGGCGACGCTGTTCGTCTCCACCACTCCGAGCGACCAGGCGCCGACGATCATCCACGTCGACCGTGACGAGCTGAACAAACAACGCTTCGTCGAGGTGGCGCCCGACGCGCCGAACGCCGTCGCCCAGGTTTCTGCGGGCAAGGTCGGCGTGGACGAGTGGGCGGTCATCGTCGACACCGACACGGCCAGTGAGCTGCCCGACGGGCAGATCGGCGAGATCTGGTTACACGGTCAGAACCTGGGCATGGGCTACTGGAACAAGGAAGCGGAGACTACCGAGACTTTCAAGAACATCTTGAAGTCGCGGGTCAGCAAGTCCCGCGCCGAGGGCGCCCCCGAT
>JAVROZ010000779.1:0-3144 GCA_032162485.1 Mycobacterium sp. | reverse complement strand
GGATCGTCGCTCGGGTGGCTTGTCCGTCACGTTGGTCACGCGCTTTGGCAGGCATACCGAGCAGTGTATTTCAACAGGTGTTGACATGGCCAGCACCGTGAGTCTAGCGTTGACTTCAACAGTTGTTGAACTCGAAGGAGGTCGTGACCATGGCCGTCACAGCCATTCAGATCGGACTCGATCCTGATGTGATCGACTGCTCTTCACCCGACTTCGCTCAATTCCCAGGGCTGACCACCGAGAACCTGCGAACGGCCAACGACGCCAACGTCGCTGGGCTGCGAGCCGCCGGCTATCACGTGGACAACTGCCTCATCGACTTCGGCGACGCAGGCGCAGCCAAAGCCCGCGAGTGGTTGGAAGCCAACCAATACGATGCGGTGCTCATCGGTGCCGGCGTGCGACTCGTTGCGAGCAACACGCTGTTGTTCGAGTCGATAGTCAACATCGCGCACGCGACGCAGCCCGGCTGCCGCTTCGTCTTCAACTTCGCAGCGAAGTCCAGCCCCGAAGACATTCGTCGCTGGTATCCACACGCCAAGGCGGTGTCGCGATGACCACGCATGACGTCGACGTTCTCGTAGTGGGAGCCGGCCCCACGGGACTCACCGCCGCCGGTGACCTGGCCCGAGCCGGCCGATCGGTCACGGTGCTGGAACGTTGGCCCACCGTCAACCCGTCGAGCCGCGCGTTCGCCACTATGGCCCGCACCCTAGAGGTGCTCGACGCTCGGGGACTCGCCGATGACCTGCTGGCGCACGCACACAAGGCGCCGGGCGTGACGATCTTCGGCGGCGCCCGCGTCGACCTCACGCGCCTGGACTCGCCCTACCGATTTGTGATGGTAACGCCGCAGACCAAAGTCGATGAGGCGCTGCGTAATTACGCCATCGAGCAAGGCGCCGAAATTCGGCGCGGTATCGAGGTCACCGGGCTCCTGCAGGATGCCGACCGGGTGACCGTCGTGACGAACGGCGGCGACCGGTGGCGCGCGCGGTACGTGATCGGCGCCGACGGGGCACACAGCACGGTGCGCGAACTGGTGGGTGCGGATTTCCCGGGCAAGACGCTGTTGTCCTCCATCGTGCTGGCCGATGTCAAGCTGGCGCACGCAGTCGCCGATCAGGGCCTACGGGTTGGCAGCACTCGCAATATGTTCGCGTTCCTGGCCCCCTATCAGCGCCGCGACGCCGAGGGGTCGTGGTATCGCGCCATGACGTGGGACCGCAGCCACCAGCCGCCAGACAGTGCGCCCGTGACGGACGGCGAGATCGTCACGGTGCTGAACCAGGCGATGGGCACCGACCTCGCCGTGCTCGAGGTGGAGTGGAAGTCCCGATTCCATTGCGAGGAAAGGCAAGTCACGTGCTACCGGCATGGTCGGGTTTTCCTGGCCGGCGATGCGGCGCACGTGCACTCCCCCACGGGCGGGCAAGGCATGAATACCGGCATTCAGGATGCGGCGAACCTGGCCTGGAAGATCGACGCGGTCCTCGGTGGTGCGGACGACGCGGTGCTCGACTCCTATCACGAGGAGCGCCATCCGATCGGCAAGCGGGTCCTGTTCCAGTCCGGTTTGATGGCCCGCGGTGTGACGCTGTACCCGCGAGCCGCACGGAAACTGCGCAACCTGTTGGTGCCTCGATTCCTTGGTCTTCCGCGGATACGCGAGGCGGTGGCCGGGAGCTTCGCGGGAACGACATTGCGGTACGCACACCGCCGTGACGAGGATCCCCTGGTGGGCACTCGCGCAACTCAGATTCCGCTGATGCAGAGCCGGCTGACCGAGCTGCAACGGGTATTGCCCGGATTCGTGCTGATTCGCGAGCGTGGCGCTGCTTCGGTCGATGCGATCGACCTGCACCAGGCGGAACGTTCCGATGACGGTCCGGCGGTGCTGGTACGCCCCGACGGCTACATCGCCTGGGCCGGCGATTGCGCTGATCGGTCCGGTTGGGCTGATGCCCTGACGCGGTGGGCGGGAGTCGAAGTGTCGGCCTTCGCGCATACCGGCTAGCCGAACCGAGCGCGACGTGTTGGCGGTTTCAGCAGTCCGAGGGGAAGATACCGAGGTGAACATACCGATGCACGGTGCCGCCGGGGGTCCTCTGCAATTGCCGCAACGTCCCATCCCGCCAGTGCATCATGTGTGGGTTGCGTCTGCCGGTGACGGAAAGCGCTTGTACCGTAATGCGTTCCTCCACACCGTTGGTGTCTGGCGATTAGGGATCTACGTGGCGGCGCTGGCGTCTGTCGGCGTTATCGCTGTCATTGAGCCCGGCGCGGGCATTCCTTGGCTGATTGCCCTGATCACCTTCGTTGTGGTGGTGGCAGTTCTGGTGGTTCGTCGCGGCAATATCGCAGACGAGTACATGCAGGCGGGGTCGGTGTGGGCAACTGGCTTCGGCGCCAACGAGTTGCTCGTCATCACACCGATCAACACGTTGATCGTCGATTACGCCGCGCTGGCCCCACCGCGCGCCACCGGACTCGCTGTTCTCATCCGCGTTCGACACGGAAGCACCCTTTTCCTACCCCGAGAGCTGGTTCCACCTACGGCGTTGTCGCTTCTGCAACACAGTTCGCGCTAAACCGACTGCGCGGGTTACCAATACGCCAAGCAACGCGCGCACCGCCGCACGTAAGCTCAGCCCATGACACGAAGCATTGACGCCCGGCTCCATTCATATTCACCCACGGTGCTCAGCATCTTCCGCGCCGTGTTCGGGTTCTTTTACCTATGTCACGGTTTGTCCACCCTGTTCAAGTGGCCCATTAACGTGGTCGGGACTGTACAGGTGGGGGATTGGCCGCTGTGGTACTCCGGCGTGATCGAACTCGTCACGGGCGTGCTCATCATTTTCGGATTATTCACTCGCATAGCGGCTTTCATCGCATCAGGTCAGATGGCTGTCGCATATTTCTGGCATCATCAGCCCCACGGGGTACTTCCGATCCAAAACAAGGGCGAACTGGCGGCGATGTTCTGCTTCGCCTTTTTCCTGCTGGTATTCACCGGCGGCGGTAGGTACGCGCTCGACGCGCGACGGCGCCGCGTCACATCCCGTTGATCCCGATCAGCTCGCTGCGTTGTGCCGCCGAGTAACGGCTCGGCGCACTTTGGCGTCAGTCCCGGTCGTGGTG
>JAVROZ010000778.1:0-3950 GCA_032162485.1 Mycobacterium sp. | reverse complement strand
TTAGAAATCGCGGCAATCATTGCCGCACTGCCGCTGGCCGCCTGGATCGGTGGGTTGTTCAGTTGGGTGCGCATGCGATGAGGCGGGCAGCTGGGCTAGCCGGCCGCGTCGGTACGTTGGCACTCGTCAGTGCGGTTACCGCGCTATCGGCGAGCCTTCCCGTCGGGCACGCGATTCCGCTACCCACCATCGACCCTGGACGGGTACCTGCGGACGGAAGGCCGGGACCGGATCAGCCGATGCGGCAAAGCAACATGTGCGCACGCACTATCACTGTGGCCGACCCGAATGTTTCACTCACCGCACCCGGCTTCACGATGCTCAATATCAGCAAGGCCTGGCAGTACTCGACCGGTAACGGCGTCCCGGTGGCAATCATCGACACCGGCATCAATCCCAGCCCCCGGTTGCGGGTGGTCGCCGGCGGCGACTACATCATGAGCGGCGATGGGCTGATGGACTGCGACGCGCACGGCACCATCGTCGCGTCTGTGGTAGGCGCCGCCCCACAAGGCATTCCGATGCCAGCCCCGATGCCCAGTGCCCCGGCCTTTCCGCCGCCTGCCGGACCGCCCGCCGTCGACGCCGCGCCAGCACCACCCGGCGGACCGCCTCCGCCGCCAGCACCGCGGCCACCGCCTGCCCCTGTCACGGTCACCGAGACCAAGCCAGCGCCGCCACCCCCGCCTGCCGACGAACCAGCCAACGCGCCAGGGGATCCCGGATCCGGAACGACTGATGTCCCCGAGGTGCCTGCGCCGCCGGCGGGTGCACCCGACGGGGTGATGGGCGTCGCACCACATGCGGTGCTCATGTCCATCCGTCAATCATCGCGCGCTTATGAGCCAGTCAACCCGGGGCCCGGCGACATGGAGGTGCGCAAGAAAGCCGGCTCGATCGCGACGCTCGCCAGTGCGATCGTGCATGCGGCAAACATGGGCGCCAAAGTGATCAACATCAGCGTGACTTCGTGTGTGTCGGCGGCTGACCCGATGGACCAAGCCGCCATTGGCGCGGCCGTCTGGTATGCCGCCACCGTCAAGGACGCGGTGATCGTCGCTGCCGCAGGCAACGACAGCGAAGACGGCTGTGCCCAGAACCCTTCGTTCGACCCGCTGAACCCCAACGATCCGCGTGACTGGCACCAAGTGAAAACGGTGTCATCGCCGTCGTGGTTTTCCGACTATGTGTTATCGGTTGGGGCGGTGGACAACACCGGTGCCGCGATCGGCAAAAGCCTGGCCGGGCCATGGGTGGCGGCCGCGGCGCCGGGCGTCGGCATCATGGGCTTGTCTCCGCAGACGGGTATGCCGGCAAACGCGTATCCGCCGATCCATCCCGGTGAGAAGAACATGCCAATGTGGGGCACGAGTTTCTCGGCGGCTTATGTCAGCGGCGTCGCAGCACTGGTGCGAGCCAAGTATCCGGCGTTGTCCGCCCATCAGATCATCAACCGGATTGTGCAGACGGCGCACAATCCGCCGCGCGGAGTCGACAATCAAGTGGGCTACGGCGTGGTAGATCCGGTGGCCGCCTTGACGTTCGATGTACCTGCGGGCGAGCGATTGCTACCGCCGGCTCACAGCCGCATCATCACGCCGGCCCCGCCGCCCCCGCCGCCGGATCACCGGGCCCGCAACGTCGCGCTGGCGTTCGTGGCAATCGTCGTCGCCGCAGTGGCAGCGGCAGCAGTCGTCGCACGGGCGCGGCGGGAACGATGACGGCCACTACCAGGCTGACGATCATTGTCAGCGTCTATCTGCTCACCATGGCCGGGTTGGCGGTCGCCGAATATCAGGGCGCGGCAATCTGTTTGGTGGCCGGACTGGCGGGTGGTGTCATTCCGTGGCGTCGTCAGACGGCATGGGCGTGGATGATGCTGTGGTGGCGGCGTAGACGCCCGATTCAATGGACTCCACCGACTACGGTCGTCAACGACCGCGCCGGCGGCGGAGTCCGATTCCAGGACGGATCCGCCGTGGCCGCGGTGCAGCTGCTCGGCACGGCACACGCACCGACCTTCTTCACAGGTTCGACGTCGGCATGCACCGAAAATTCTTTTGACGTAACCGGTTTGCAATCTCTGCTTCGGCACAGCCTGGGTTTGAGAGTCGATTCCGTGAGCGTCGTCAGCACGGGAGCACGACGTCGCAGCAGCGGTGACTATGCCCGGGTGTACGACACGCTGATCGGCACGCCGCCCTATGCCGGGCAGCGCGAAACCTGGCTAGTGGTACGTATTGCGGCGCTGGAAAACGTCGAGGCGCTGCAGTGGCGTAGCTCGATCGGTACCGCGACCCTTGCCGCGGCGCAGCGGATCGGCGCCGCTATGCGACAGTCCGGAGTACGTGCAAGAGTGGCCAGCGCCACCGACATCGTTGAGCTGGAGCGCCGGCTGGGCCGCTCGGCATTGGACGTGCTGAATCGCCGTTGGAAGTCGGTGCGCGGTGAGGGTGGATGGTTCACTACCTATTGGTACCGGCCCGATGACATCACCACCGAGAATCTGGCGCACGCGTGGGCGACCCGCGCCGACGGGATCACGCAGAACATAACTCTTTTCGCCGACGGGACCGCGACCGCAACTCTGACCGTCCAGAGTGCACAGCCACCGACCGCAGCGCCGAACATGTTGCTGCACACGCTGCCCGGCGAGCAAGCCCCAGCCGTTGCGAAGAACATGTGCGGTCCGCTGCCTGCGCTGCACGGTATCCGCCGAGGGCGCTTAGCCGGTCCGCTGGTCATTCCGATCGGGCCGTCGGGTGTGTTGCTGGGCAAGGTTAGTGCGGGGAACCGGATGATGTTGCCGCTAAACGACCCTGCAGAGTTCAGCCGCATCCACATCGCGGCCGACGACGCCGTGTCCAAGCGCATTGTGGTGCGAATGGCCGCGGCGGGGGAGCGGATCACAGTTCATACTCGAAACATCAAGCGGTGGCAGAGCGTTCGGATGCCCGACATCGCCGTTACGGATCAAGTCAAGCCGATCGCCGGGACGACGGTCAGTGTGTTGGACGGCACCGTCACTCCCACACCCCGTCCGAATACCGTTGTCTCCTTGAGCGGCCCGGACACATCCTTTGACGGTGCCGCGGATGTGATGATTACCCAGACGGGTCCGGCGACAGTGGAAGTAACCGTGGGCGGCGAGATACACACGGTGGAGGTCGAGTTGTTCCGGGCCGAGAACCGCTATGTGTCGAGCGAGCCGACCAGTCTTCGAAGCGGTGACCTCGTTTCGCTGAAGGCGCCATGACCACCAGCACCAGCACAGCCGCCGCGCGTAAGCGGTTCGATCAGGCGATGGCGCTGTTGGACAACGATACTGGGGCGGCTGGCGCACGGTTCCGGGAGGCTACCGAGATCGACGCATCGATGGCCGATGCCTGGCTGGGGCGGATCGCCACGGGTGATGAGGCACTGACGACAGTCCAACAGCTCTATCGCTACGGATCCCGGCTACACCGGGAGACCAATCGACTCGGCGCACGTTTGGCGGCGCCGATCAAAGCCGGCCCCTATCTGTCTATTTCGGTGACCGAGTCCTCACACGCCGGGTTGGCTCTGGCCAGCGCGCTGGCGGATGCCGGACAGTACGAGAATGCCGCCGCGCTGCTGGCGGATTCGTCGTTACTGGACACCTGGGAAAACCACCAGTGGAAGCAGTACATCGAGGCGCACCTGTTGTTCGTCACGCAACGATGGCCCGACGTGGTATCGGTTGCGGCAGCTATCTTGCCGCCGCAGGCCATCATCATGTCGGCAGTCACGGCGGCAACCTGCACCTTGGCGGCGCATGCCGCGGCCCATCTGGGCCAAGCGCGGGTCGCGCTGGATTGGACCGACCGGGTCGAGGTGCACGCCGGCAAGGCCAGTCCCACCGAGTCGCGGCGTCACCGTGCCGACGTGGCGGCTACCGCGGTCGATGCCAACGAATTTCCGGTGATCGC
>JAVROZ010000777.1:0-2569 GCA_032162485.1 Mycobacterium sp. | reverse complement strand
AGTCCAGACCACCCTCACCCGCTATCCGGGGATGTACCACGGCTTTCTCATGCGGTGCGAGGCGACCGCACGCGGTCGGCTGGCCATCGCCGAGGTCGGCGCACTGTTGCGCGCCAAGTTCGCGAATTCGGTTGTCTTTTAACCGTCCCGGTCACCGGGCAACACGCATTCGCGAAGCGCTGCCACTGAGCAGAATTGGACTCGCAACTGCAGAAGGAGACAAGTGATGCTCACCGACGAGCGACGCAGGGAGCTTTCCGACGTGCTTCGCCCCGCCGCACCGCCCCGCGAGATAGACAATGTCTACACCGAGGATCAACGCGAGCGCCTGCTCGACGTGGCGCGCACTGAAGGCCCATGGCAACTGATCATCGCCCAGCACTTCGCATCGGCCGATGAGCTGATCGCGACCATGAGCGGCCTCTTCCCCGAGGGGTTCACGCCGTCACTGGATCTATTCCTCACCCCGACCTTCCGCGGCTACCTGGCCAATTACGGTGCCGTGCTCTACCCGCAACTGCACGACTGCTTCTACAACGAGCGCTTCCTGGGGATGGCAAAGAGCTACTGGGGCGCCGAGTACGCCAAGCCAGAACTGATGCTGTTCAACATCAATGGCCCGTGCGCCAATCGCGATCCAGGACACCTGGATTCGCCGAGTTTTCGCGGCGTGCGGCACCAGAATGCCCCGACGTGGCTGACCAGCGTCATGGGCAAATCCGGATTGTTCCGGGATTACCTGATCAAGATGGCCCAGGTCATCACCTGGTTCTCGTTGGACGGCGGCAGCGGATTCACTTTCTGGCCCGAAGGTCCCCTGGGCGCACCAAAGAGGGTGCTGCCACCGATATATAACCGCGGCGTTGTGGTGCAGAACGAGATGATGGTGCATCGCGGTGAAGCGAATGGCCCGCTGGAACAACAGATCCCGGCTGGTCTGGCATTCGACACCGTGTTCACCGGCGATCCCGACGACCGCGACCAGTGGCTCCTGAAGAACGGCGAGGAAGTGATCGCCCGACACCACACCCACGAGTTGCGCTTCCTGGTGCATTGGTCGGCCGAGGTGTTCTCCGACTTCGACGAATTGAAGAAGAACATGGACGGCTCCGACGATCTGACCGTCGAGAAGGCGATCGAGATCATGGTCGACGACGCCAACGACAGGGGCATCAAGCTCGACATACCCACCGAACCGCTACACGATCCCGCGTTCATCACCGCGCTCAACGCCGCCTATGACATCGGCGGCCCTTCCCGCTATCCCGAGGAAGCGCCGATCAGCGCCTTCCAGCTTGCATGAACGCTAACAGCTACCGCACGACCACGGTGCTCGGTTCCCGCGGCAGACCCAAATGGCGGTGCGAGGGCGGGCGGCGGCCGTCATCATCGGTGATGCCGTAGCGCTGCGCCAACTCCGCCCCGATGAGTGTCTGACCGCTCAGCCCGGCCAGGTCGGCGTCGCCGAAGAGCGCGTCGATCAAATAGCCGGTAAATTCTGGCGTTTCGGCGTGCTCCGCAGTCTTGGTCAGGACTTCCGGCTGCCCGGCAAAAGCCGCACGCAGCTTCTCGGTGAGCAAGATGCCCATCCAAATCGAGACCGTCGCAACATTCGTGTCGCGAAAGTCCACCGCCATGTCGGCGGCCATCTTGTCGACTCCTGCCTTCTGCGCCCCGTACGCGGGGCCATGCATATAACACACCGATCCCGGCGAGGAGGTGAAGGCGATCAGGCCGCGCTCGCGGGCAGCCAGCAACGGCGCGGCATACCAGGACGCCACGTAAGACGACCGCAGTCCGACGTCCAAAACATCTGCCAGCGCAAGTGGCTTCTCCCAGAACGGCTTTGGGCTGACCAGCTCGTCGGAGACGAAGGCGGCGTTGTTTACTAGAAGGTCGAGCCGGCCCTCATCGGCCTGCACCCGTTCGAACAAGACGGCCACGGCTTCGTCGTCGCGGTGATCAACTCGGACCGCGACCCCTCCCGGCGGGGCGTCAACGATGGTGCGACCGGTCGCGTAAACCCGCCAACCCCGCGCACTGAGTGCTGCCGCTATCCCCCGCCCGGCACCGCGGCTCGCCCCGGTCACCACCGCAACCCGCCGATTCATGGTGGAC
The DNA here is from genome assembly GCA_032162485.1 of Mycobacterium sp. Classification (GTDB taxonomy): domain Bacteria; phylum Actinomycetota; class Actinomycetes; order Mycobacteriales; family Mycobacteriaceae; genus Mycobacterium. The sequence continues at coordinate 451 of JAVROZ010000777.1, read as the reverse complement.
ACACTATGACGTCACGGTGCGTCGACGATGGCCAGCTCTCCGCTCGCCACGGCCGCCTCGATCGATTCGCGCAATGCCGAGCAGGCCAGGAACACGCCCCGATGGTGGCCGGCAATCTGATTGGCTTGCCGGCGTTCGGGGCACAGCGCGGATGCGTCGGCGTTCCACTGCACGCTGGTCTGGTTCCAGCTGCTTTTACGGGCCAACAGCTGTGCTCCGCAATTGCGGCATCCGACGGGGGCCATGGCCATGTCGTCGAGGCGGTTGTCGGTGCGGACAGTCACGACACCGAGCCCGCCTTGGCGGCGATGTTCGCCTCGATCTGCTTCATCCATGCCTCATAGGGCCGGGTAGTGTCGAGTTCAAACTCGAAGCGGTCCACCATGTCTGGCTGCACATCGGCGGCGTCGACATAGAACTGTTCATACCAGCGCCGCAGTTGATAGACCGG
>JAVROZ010000776.1:0-4242 GCA_032162485.1 Mycobacterium sp. | reverse complement strand
AGGGTTCTGGCCGCGCTGGCCGGTTCCGACGTTCCGCATCCGCACCTGATCGCGACGTGCGAGGACCCCGGTGTGCTCGGGGACGCGGTCTTCTACCTGATGGAGCCGGTCGACGGCTTCAACGCCGGCGAAGGACTGCCGCCCCTGCACGCCGGCGATCCCGAGGTGCGCTTCGGCATGGGGTTGTCGATGGCCGAGTCGCTGGCCAAACTGGGCGCCGTCGACCACGTTGCGGTCGGGCTGACGGATTTCGGCAGGCCGGACGGCTTTTTGGAACGTCAAGTGCCGCGCTGGCTTTCCGAACTCGCGTCCTATCAGGAGTACGACGGCTACCCCGGGCCGGACATCCCGGGCATCGACGAGGTAGCCGGCTGGCTGGAGAGTCACCGGCCAACATCGTGGAAGCCCGGCATCATGCACGGCGACTACCACGCGGCCAATGTGATGTTCTCCCGCACCGGGCCCGCCGTGGTCGCGATAGTCGACTGGGAGATGTGCACGATCGGTGACCCGCTGCTGGATCTGGGCTGGTTGTTGGCCACCTGGCGGCAATCGGACGGATCCGCCGTTTTCAGTCACGCCCTCGGCGCGACCGACGGACTGGCCAGCACCGACGACCTGCTGCAGCGTTATGCCGCCAACACCACTCGCGACCTGTCGCCCATCACCTGGTACACCGTGCTCGCCTGCTTCAAGCTCGGCATCGTGATCGAGGGCACGCTGGCCAGAGCATGCGCGGGCAAGGCCCAACGGGAAGTCGGCGACCTACTCCATGCCGCGACCGTGCACCTGTTCGAGCGGGCGCGCAAACTCATCGAGAACGAGCCCTAAGCGGGCACTTCGGTAAAGCCCGGCTCCCCCGCGTCGACCACCGAGTTGAAGCGGTAGCGGGTCCGCAGTCGCTCACTGATCTCCTGGATAGCGCTCTCGGGAAGCGCGGTGACATCGAAGTTCTCCCTGATACGCCCCGGCGTGACGGATGCCGTGAGAACCGCACTGCCGCGCTGGATACCCCAGGCCAGCAGCACCTGTGCGGGAGTCTTTTCGAAGCGTCGGGCAAACGAGACGACCAGCGGGTCGTCGAGGAGTCGCGGCTCCAATGCATGCCCCAGCGAAGCGAAGGCCAGCAGGACGATTCCTTCTGCCTTGCACAGTTCGTGGAGTTCCCATTGCGGGTGGTACGGGTGCGACTCGACTTCGACGACCGCGGGCTTGATTCGGGCGGAATCAATGATCTTTCGGGTGCCGGCCGCGTCGATGTCGGACAGTCCAATGGCCCCAGCCAGGCCCTCATCGACGAGAGCCTCCATCGCGCCCCACGTTTCCTCCAACGTGACTCTGTCGTCGTAGACGACTGCGCCGTGGGAGTCGCGCGGGTCTTGGTCCTCACCGGGATAAAAAGCGAACGGCGTGTGTACCAGATACAAATCCACCGCGTCCAACCCAAGCCTGTTCAGACTGGCCTGCAGCGCGGGTTTGACCCGGTCCGGCCGGTGGTTGTTGTTCCACAGTTTTGTGGTCACAAACAGGTCTTCACGGCGCACCGTTCCCCGCGCGAACAACTCCTGCAGCGCGACACCCACCTCGGCTTCGTTGCGGTCCCGTTCCGCGGCGTCGAGGTGGCGAAATCCCGCCTCGACCGCGGTGATGACGGCTTCGCGGGTCTTGTTGTTGTCGGAGAGCGACGTCCCGAATCCCAGCGCCGGAATTTGGCTTCTCCCGTTGTTCAAGGCGAAGCTGTGCTGCCTCAGATTCTCGTTCAACACCATTTCGGGACTCCCTACCGATTTATAGATGACCACTCGTTTATTTAACTACCGGAGGTGCTGCCGAAATTCCCAAACAGCACCGATCAGCGCAGCAGGGCCGGGACAATGGACAACTCGAACCGCTCGTACGGTGCACGACTGCGGGTCACCTTCCCGCGCAATGCCGCGCCCTCCCATGATTCGATCAGCATGGCAGCGAGCTCGGCCGCATCGAGGTCGGCTCGAACGTCGCCTGCGCCGTCTTGCCCGGAACGCAAGCACGCCGTGAGGGCTTCATCCCAACGGTCCAGAATGCGGACGAGCTGAGCGCGCACCGCTTCACTCGACCCGCCGAGCTCGAGCGACAGGTTGCCGACCAGGCAGCCCAGCAGAAAGTCGCCGGCTTCGTGGTCGTCGGCCAGTGAATGAAAGAACCGCGTGATTCGCTGCTGCGCGGTCCCGCCTCCGGCCTCTCCGGAGGTCAGGATTGGCAGCAGCCGAGTTTCGATATCGGACCAGTAGTGTTCCAGGATTGCTGCGGCGAACGCTTCTTTGCTGGGGAAATACGCGTAGAACGATCCCTTCGGGACGCCGGCCGCATCGGTGATGTCCTTGACACCACTCGCGGAGAACCCCCGCGCGTGCACCAGAGCGAGCCCCGCATCCAGCAGGCGGCGGCGCACTTCAGGATTCGCCGGGCGTGGCATCCCTCGATATTAGCCGACCGGTCAGCTATCTAGACGGAGCGGCTTCGCGCCGGCATGAGACCGTCGTTCCCGATCGAACCGGCAGCACCGGATCCGCACTTGCCGAAAAACTGTCCGGCGGACCGCAGGGATTCCGCCGCGTAGGTGGCACCGAGATCGCGGGCGTCGCCAACGCCCCCGGGGCCGCCCTCACCGAAGGTGGCGGCCGCCTTGAGGTGCCTGCCGGGATTACGGGCCGCGGCGGGCTTCCTCTCGAGCAGACCCGCGCTGGTCACACCGCCAGCACCACCTCTGCCGATCGGTCCGCCGGCGCCACCGTAACCGCCAGCCCGGCCAGGTGCGCCCGCCCCGGCGCCGCCGCCGTATCCCGGCCTGGCCGCTGCACCGGCCTGCCCCAACACCGGCCCGCCGCCAAGACCCATCGGTGAGCCCCCGAGTAGCCCCTGAGCCTGGGTGTTGACCGCACTAGGGGTTGTCCCGCTACCGCCCTGCATCGGCACGGCGTTCGCCGATTCCGCGCCGGCGTATGCGTTCCCGGCGCTACCCATCGCCTGGACGAACTGCTCGTGCAGGTTCGCCGCCTGAGCGCTCACCGCCTGGTACTGCCGGGCGTGCGCACCGAACACCCCGGCCATGGCCGCCGAAACCTCGTCAGCGCCCGCCGCCATCACACCCGTGGTGGGCAGGGCCGCTGCGCTACTGGCCGCTGTGAGCGACGAGCCGATTCCGGACAGATTCGTCGCGGCCTCCGTCAGTAACTGGGGCTGTGTAAACAAAAACGACACTGCGGCATCCCTCGGTCTTCTCGGCGTTCGGAGTGAACGAATCGTATGACAAAACCTCTGGTTGACAAAGGTAGGTGAGATGCCCGAAGTCAGAATCACGAAAGATATATCTGGCGGCGTCCGCATAAATGGTTCACAGAACACTGAAAATTCCGTCGAGCGTGCAGAAGGGATTCGAAACCCTAACCGGGCTCAACAGGATTCGTGCTCACGTTATCGGATCCTCGACAACGCCGACCTGTCGCACGCCGGATCTCTCGCACAGCGCAGCAGTTTTCCTGGCCGGCCAGAATCGCATCGACCAGCCGGTCAACTCCGTTGCGGGCAGCGAGCGCAGCCGGACACCACCCAATCAGCTCAGCAGGGGTAGCACGCCCATCCACGCTCGCCGTTCCGCCAGAACCACCCCGGGCCGCACCCGTGCACGCCGGTAGTGCCCTGGCAGTCGACCACCTGCACCCTCGGCGTCGGGGCTGGCGTGGTTTGATCCGCTCGTGCGGTTGGCGTGCCGGTAGCCGAGGCCAACGTGCCTATCGTGAAGGCCGCTGCGGCAATTGTCATGGCAATTTTGCGCATAGGAATTCGCTCATTTCAATTGTTCGGTTTAGAAATTAAGGTCTAACGGTTCAGACATTAGACCGGTCCGACCGTATCCGTCGGGCAATTCGGCTGTTCCAGGACTTAGCAGAGGATCAGCCCCGCCACGACGTGAAGACCGTCGGCCACTAGGCGTCTGCCAGCCCAGTGGCGCAGGAAAAAGCGTCGCCCGGCGGGACAAATATTCGGACGGCGTTTGTTGAGACTGAAAGTATCGGGAAAGTGTCAAATTTCCGGCGTGTCAGCAACATTGGAGCTGAGAGCTGTCCGGAGGTTGAGCGCGCCCGAAGGGATTCGAACCCCCAACCTTCTGATCCGTAGTCAGATGCTCTATCCGTTGAGCTACGGGCGCATTGTCTTCAGTTGTGTGGCTGCGAAAGCCACGGCGGAGGCGAGAGGATTTGA
>JAVROZ010000775.1:0-4370 GCA_032162485.1 Mycobacterium sp. | reverse complement strand
CACCGCCTGGGTGGCGGTGCTCCGTCAATGGCCGACGCGGCCCGCCTGGATGCCGAGGAGGCAGCGGAGAAGGCGGCGCGCCGCGACGACCGAGCTCGTCCCACCGGAGCTCCGGAGCAGTGACCGATGGCGGCGCACATGGACGCTCACGAGACCGCCGGGAAAGCCGCCGGTCAGACATTGCATCAGTGGCGGCAGGGGTAAAGGAGACGAAGAAATGGCCGAGCCAGTCTTCCGGATGTTGGAATATCTTGTTCCGTCGGCTATGGCGCTGAATGGAAACAAGATCACGTACTACGGCCTGGAGAACATCCCTGCGAGCGGCGGCGCCATAATCGCGCTCAATCACACCAGCTACGTCGATTGGATTCCCGCCTCGCTGGCCGCCAAAGAACGCAAGCGGCGGCTGCGGTTCATGATCAAAGCCGAGATGCAGGACGTCAAGGCGGTCAACTACATCATCAAACACATTCAGCTGATCCCGGTGGACCGCACCATGGGTGCCGACGCCTATGCGGTGGCCGTGCAGCGGCTGAAGGACGGCGAACTTGTCGGGGTGCATCCGGAGGCGACTATCAGCCGGAGCTTCGAACTCAGGGAATTCAAGACCGGGGCAGCGCGGATGGCGGTCGATGCGCAAGTGCCGATCATTCCGATGATTGTCTGGGGCGCACACCGGATCTGGCCCAAAGATCACCCAAAGAAGCTGGTCCGCAGCAAGGTCCCGATCACCGCCGCGATCGGACCGCCATTGTTGCCGGGCGGCGACCACGAGGTGCTCAACGACACACTGCGCCAGGCGATGCAGGCGATGCTCTATTGGGCACAGGAGAATTATCCGCACCCTGAGGGCGAGCCGTGGGTGCCGCGACGGCTGGGTGGCAGCGCGCCGACCCCGGACGAGTCCAGGGAGTTCCGCATCGCTGAGTTGGCTGAACGAGCGCGTAAGCGGGCGCAGTACGAAGAGGCGGCTAAGAAGAAAAAGAAGGCGGAACGCGCTGACGACCCCGGCCAGCCCTAATAGCGGCGCACCAGCGCTGATCGGGTGCGACGTCGACGGCACCCTGTTCACTGACGAGGAAACTCTGAGTCCGCGCACGCGTGCCGCCGTGGGGGCCGCGGTTGCCGGCGGTGCACATTTCGTGCTGGCTACCGGTCGTCCGCCACGCTGGATCAGGCCGGTCGTGGAGGCTCTGGGGTTCGCCCCAATGGCGGTCTGCGCGAACGGCGCGGTCGTCTACGATCCCGAACACGACATAGTCGTGTCGGCGCGCACGTTGCCCGTCGACACCCTGGCAGCGCTGGCCGCCATCGCTCGGCGCGTCATCCCCGGTGCCGGCCTGGCGGTGGAGCGGATCGGTGCGCGGGCGCACGACGCGGCGACCCCGCAGTTCATCAGCTCGCCCGGTTACGAGCATGCGTGGCTCAATCCGGACAACACCGAGGTGTCTCTCGAGGACCTCCTCAGCGCGCCGGCGATAAAGCTGCTGATTCGGCAGACCGGTGCGTCCAGTGCGGACATGGCGGCGGCGCTGGCTCCGCACGTCGGTGACGAGGGCGACCTGACGTACTCCACCAACAACGGCCTGCTGGAGATCGTGCCGCGAGGCGTCAGCAAAGCCACCGGGCTGCGGGAAGTCGCCGCGCCGCTCGGGATCACCGCGGCGGACGCGATCGCATTCGGCGACATGCCCAACGATGTCCCGATGCTGCGGTGGGCCGGCCTCGGCGTGGCCATGGGCAACGCACATCCCGAGACGAAAGCCGCCGCCGACGAGGTGACGGCTCCCAACAACGAGGACGGCGTCGCCCGCGTGCTGGATCGCTGGTGGCTTTCAGCATGAATGCCGCCATGATGTGGGACACTGCCCGCGTGCTCGCGTATCGGTTAGTCGACCGGAGGGGACCGGAGGACAGCTAGTGGGGTCAGAACTAGACCCACCCGCGGGCGGTGGGGCCGAGGAGAGTAAGCCCGAGCCGAGCGACGCTGACGCCGACGAGAAAAGCAGCGAACCCGACAAGGGCGGACCTCAGCAGAGCGGGCCCCGCAAAGGCTCGCTGGGCGCGAACCGCGCGGGCAGGGACGGGCCGGGCAGGGTGCCCGATGCGCCTCCCAAACTCAAACCCCTAGGCAGCATCCAGTTTCAGGACGCGGAGACGACGAAGCCGCGGCCTCCCACGCCGGCCGAGTTGCGCGCCCGAAAGAAGCACGAGGAGAAGCAGCGCGAGATTGAGGAGGCGCGGCTCGAAGCCGAGGCCAAACGAAGGAAGCAGAAGCGGATTCTGATGGGCTCCGCGGCTGCCGTCGGGGTGGTGGGCCTGGTCGCCGGCGTTGGGTATTGGCTGTTGTCCCCGGATAACGTCACCGCCCAGTGCGCCCGGGAGGACACGAACGGTCAGCCGGTGATCGTTCCCGACAGTTACTGCACCGGTCACACCTCGGGCATGAATGGCTTCTTCTTCTGGGGCGGGCACTCATACCGCTACTACTACGGCAGCTCGGGATCGGTCGGGCAACGGCCGATTGGCGGGTCGACGAGCATCCCCCCCGGCGCACACGTCACCACCAAGTCGGGGACCACCATTCAACGCGGCGGCATCGGGGGCCACGGCGGCAAAGGGAGCAGCGGCTCGTGAAGCGTGGCAGGACGGAGCCACGCGCGAACTGGCAGTCGGTCGTCGAATCGCAAGGGCTCGTGTACGGGACGCCGGCGCGCGACGCGAGCGGTGCCGACCGGCCGTACTGGGACGAGTCGGTTTACTACGAAATCGAGATTGACGAGATCCTGGCCCTCGAAGCCGACGTCGAACATGTGCATTCGATGTGCCTGAATGCCGTCGAGCAAGTGATCCTGATGGAGCGGTATAAGGATTTCGGTCTGCCGGAATGGAGTTGGCCGCACATCGCCGAATCGTGGCGCCGCTCGGACCCACATGTCTACGGCCGCTTCGACTTACGCTACGACGGGCGGCGGCCGGCGGTACTACTCGAATACAACGCCGATACGCCGACAACGTTGTTGGAAGCTGCGATTGTGCAGTGGTACTGGCTCAAGGACAAGTTCCCCAAAGACGATCAGTGGAACTCGCTGCACGAACAACTGGTGGACCGCTGGAAAGCGATCCGTGATCTGCTGCCCAGCAACGAATTACACTTCGCCTGGTCCGGCGTCGAGGCCACCGGTGAGGATCAGATCACGACGACCTACATGCAGGAGACCGCGGCGGAAGCGGGTTTTCACACCGTCGGGCTGCTGATCGAGGACGTCGGCTGGGACTCCGCGCTGGAACGGTTTGTGGATCTGGAAGAGGATCCGATCCAGGCGATTTTCAAGCTGCACCCGTGGGAGTGGGTGCTCGACGATGAGTTCGGCAAGCACGTGGTGTCAACCCTGCCGCAGACCATGTGGATTGAGCCGCTGTGGAAGACACTGCTGTCCAATAAGGCGATCCTGGCCGTGCTGTGGGAGATGTACCCGGGGCACCCGAACCTACTGCCCGCCTACCTCGACGATCCGCACGAACTCACTGAATACGTGCGCAAGCCCAAGCTCGGACGAGAGGGCGCGAACGTGACGATCGTCGGCGCCGGCATGGAAACCGCCACCGGCGGGTTCTACGGCGAAGAGGGTTTCGTCTATCAGTTACTGGACCCGCTGCCCGAATTCGACGGCATGCGACCAGCATTGGGTGCGTGGGTGGTCGGCGATACATCCGCCGGGCTTGGCATCCGCGAGACCGCGGGACTCGTCACCGACGACGGCGCCGCTTTCGTTCCACACCGAATCCCGCTCAAATGACCTGCATCTCTGGGGCTTCCACCGAAATGGCTTCCACCGAAATGGTTTCCACCGAAATGAACGGAGTTGATCTTCGATGACGACAACCATCGTGGCGCTGCATTCGGGCGACTACTGGAGTTGGCTCGGTGCCGGGGCCGCCGCCATCATCCTCTACTCGATCCTCGGACTCGTCCTGATGCTGATCGGGTTCTACGCCATCGACCTGACCACACCGGGGCCGCTGCGCAAGATGGTCACGGCGGGCAAGCCCAACGCCATCATCGTGGCCTCGGCGGGGATGGTCAGCATGGCGCTCATCGTGGTGCTGGCCATCTATTCGTCGTCGGGCAGGCTGGCCGAAGGGCTGTTGGCGTCCGCAGTGTTCGGCCTGGTCGGCATCGCCGCACAGGTGGTGATGATGCGGATCGCTGCCGTGGTTATCGGTGTCGACATGCACGCGTTGTTCGATTCCGACGAGTACAGCTATGACTCGCTCATAGTGGCCGCGGCGCAGTTCGCGCTTGGCATTGTGGTGGCGGTCGCGATTCTCTGACGCCGCGCCCGCTATGCCGCGGGTGCTATTGCCGC
>JAVROZ010000774.1:0-3542 GCA_032162485.1 Mycobacterium sp. | reverse complement strand
GCTGCCCAGCGGCGCGGTGATCTCGCCCGAGCGCACCTTCTTGTTGAAGTCGTCGATGTGACGCACCCGTGACGCCTGCATGTCCTGGTAGCGCTGCTCCATCTCCTCGACCAGCCAGGCCAACGCGGCCGCCGCCTTCTTGGGCTGGGTGATGATCGGCGTGATCAGGTGCGGAATGCCTTCGTAGGGAGTCAGTTCCACCATCTTCGGGTCGATCAGGATCATCCTGACCTCTTCCGGAGTGGCTCGCGTCAGCAGCGACACCAGCATGGAGTTGACGAAGCTGGACTTGCCGGATCCGGTGGAGCCCGCGACCAGCAGGTGCGGCATCTTCGCCAGGTTGGCCGAGATGAAGTCGCCTTCGATGTCCTTGCCCAGCCCGATCACCAGCGGATGGTGGTCTCGACGGGTCGACGGCGCGGTGAGCACGTCGGCGAGTCGCACCATTTCGCGATCGGTGTTGGGCACCTCGATGCCGACCGCGGACTTGCCGGGGATCGGGGCCAGCATCCGCACGCTCTCGGTGGCCACGGCGTAAGCGATGTTCTTCTGCAGTGCGGTGATCTTCTCCACCTTGACGCCGGGTCCAAGTTCGACCTCGTAGCGAGTCACGGTCGGTCCGCGGGTGCATCCGGTGACGGCCGCGTCGACCTTGAACTGAGTCAGCACGTCACCGATTGCGTCGGCCATGTGGGTGTTGGCAGCGCTGCGCTTCTTGGGCGGATCACCGGCCACCAGCAGATCCAGTGGCGGCAGCGTGTACGGACCTTCGACGACGCGGTCCAGCGTTTGGGTGTCCTGTTTCTTGGCGCCGCGCCGACGGGTGCGCGCCACGGCCGGTTCCGGAAGGGTCGGAACTTCGTCCGGATCCTCTTCGGTTGCCGGATTCTGAGCTGTCGGCCATGCCCTCGGCTGATCGTCAAGGGCCTGGTCGTAGTAGCCGTCGGAGAAGTCTTCGGCCGGCGGTACCTCGACGGTGTCCGCGTCGTCGCCCGCGAAGTCCTCGTCGTACTCGTCGTATTCGTCGTATTCACGCTGGAACAGCCGCGTGCCGAACATGCCTCGCAGCGCCTCGGGCACCTCGCGGATGGTGATGCCGGTCAGCAGCAGCACCCCGAACAGGCCGCCGATGAACAGCAGCGGCGCCGCGATCCATGCGGTCAGCCCGTCTGAGAGCGGCCCACCGATGGCGAAGCCGATGAATCCCGCCGCAAGTCGGCGCGGCGCGGGGTCCTCTGGCGAGCCCGCCCACAGGTGGCGCAGGCCGAGGAATGACAGCGCGATCAAGCTGGAGCCGAGGATCAGTCGCGGCCGCGCCTCGGAGTTGGGCTCCGTGCGCATCAGCACGATCGCAGCGGCAGCGGCGACCAGCGGAAGCAGGACGACGGCTGAGCCGATGAATATCCGCAGGCCCGCGTCCACCCAGGCGCCGACTGGGCGGGCAGCGTCGAACCACGAACTTGCCGCGACGATGACGGCCGCGCCCAGCAACACCAGCGCGATTCCGTCGCGACGATGCCCGGGTTCGATGTGGCGGGCTTGGCCGATCGACCGCGCCGCCCGTCCCGTTCCCCTCGCGGCCATCATCCAGGCGCCGCGCGCGGTCCGGCCGGCCAGCACGAGCAGCGACCGGTTGCGTCGTTTGGCAGGCCTCCCGGCCCGCTTGCCGGGCGCGCTCGGGCGTTTTCTCGGCGCCCGCGTGGGTCCACCCGCACGTCCAGTGGCTTGCCCACTTCGAGTCCCAGCCCGCGAAGGGACCTTTGACCTGCTCGTTCGGGATCTAGAGCGGGCTGCGGTCTTACTGGCCATGCCTGCAAGCGTAGTCGCAACAACAACATCTACACCACCCGCCACACTGGTAACGAGGGCTTCACCGCTACGTACCCGCCTCGTGACCAAGGAGCGTGAGTAGGGTGACATTCGGTGGCCAGAATCGAGTCACGTCACAGCACCATCTAGCGGAGCTCGAATGGCTGAGCCCGAATTCAAGCCCTCAGGAGGACCTAGCATGCCCGTCGTCGTCGTCGCCACGCTGACCGTCAAACCCGAATCGGTCGACGCCGTCCGCGACATCCTCACCACCGCGGTCGAAGAAGTGCACGGCGAGCCTGGGTGCCAGCTTTATTCGCTGCACCAATCCGGCGAGACCTTCGTTTTCGTCGAGCAGTGGGCCGACGACGAGGCACTCAAGGCGCACAGCACCGCGCCCGCGGTCGCCAAGATGTTCACCGCCGCGGGCGAGCACCTTGCCGGCGCACCCGACATCAAGATGCTGCAGCCAGTTCCGGCCGGCGAACCAGATAAGGGGCAAATCCGCGCCTGATGAGCCCGAACGGACCTCTGCACGGGAAGGTCGCCTTCATCACCGGCGCGGCCCGCGGTCAGGGCCGCGCCCACGCGGTGCGACTGGCCGCCGATGGTGCGGACATCATTGCGGTCGACCTGTGCGACCAGATTGCCAGCGTGCCATATCCGCTGAGCACGCCGGAGGACATGGCAGAGACCGTCAAGCTCGTCGAGGACACCGGCGCCCACATCGTGGCGCGCGAGTCCGACGTCCGTGATCGCACCGCGCTGGAGGCGGCGGTGCAGGCGGGAGTGGACGAGTTCGGTCGGCTCGACATCGTGGTCGCCAATGCCGGCATCGCCCCCATGCAATCCGGTGACGACGGCTGGCTCGACGTCATCGACGTGAACCTCACCGGCGCCTACTACACGATCGAGGTCGCCATACCGCACTTGAAAAAGCAGGACTCCGGAGGATCGATCGTGTTGATCAGTTCGTCGGCGGGACTGGCCGGTGTCGCCAGCGCCGACGCCGGCGCGATCGGCTACGCCGCTTCCAAGCACGGGCTGGTCGGACTGATGCGCGTATACGCTAATCTCCTTGCGCCGCATAGTATCCGGGTGAATTCGATACATCCCAGCGGGGTGGCTACGCCGATGATCAACAATGAGTTCACGCTGAAATGGTTGGCGGACTTGGCTGCGTCCGGCGTCGGTTCGGGCGGGGGCAATGCGCTCCCGATACAGATTCTCCAGGCTGATGACATCGCCAACGCGGTCGCATGGCTGGTGTCCGACCAGGCTCGCTACATCACCGGCATCGTCATGCCGGTCGATGCGGGCTGTGTGAACAAGCGGTAACTCATGGCCCGAAATCCAGCTGCGCGCACCGCCTTTGGCCCCATGGTATTGGCGGCCGTGGAACAAAATGAGCCCCCCGACCGCAGGCTGGTGGACGACGACCTCGCAGAACTCTTTCTTCCCGCGCCACTGCGCTGGCTTGTCGCTGCCACCGGGCCGGCTGTAGTCCGGCGAGCGTTCGTCGGCGCATCAGAGCGGACGGGAAGTGGACTCTGGGCCAATTTGGCCTGCCGCAAACGGTTTATCGGCGACAAGCTGACCGAGTCCGTCGACGGCATCGACGCGGTGGTCATCCTCGGCGCCGGGTTGGACACCCGTGCCTACCGACTGAACCGGCGGATCCGCAAGCTTGTCTTCGAGGTGGACCTGCCCGTCAACATCGCCAGGAAGGCCAA
>JAVROZ010000773.1:0-4669 GCA_032162485.1 Mycobacterium sp. | reverse complement strand
TGCCGGAACGCGCTGATGCCGAACTGGGCGGACTGCACTTCACCGTGGTGCACGAGACGGGTGCCGCCGGCGGCCGCGAGGCGCGCATGTCGCGGCTCTACCCCGACACCGACGTGCTGGTCTTCGGCCACAGCCACATTCCGTGGGACACGACGACACCGTCCGGCCTCCGGCTGCTGAACCCGGGTTCGCCGACCGACCGGCGCAGGCAACCCCATTGCACCTACATGATCGTCACGGCGCAGGACGGCGGGCTGACCAGCGTTGTTTTACACACCGTCAATAGATAGCTCGACTACAGAGGTATTATGGCGGGAGTGATCACACATTCCGCTCTCGCCGCCGACATTGGGCGGACTCTGGGCAGATTCCGACGGCAGCTGCGACGGGCCGCCGGCACCGGGTACGCGCCGGGACAGCTCTCCGAATCACAGGCCGAGCTGTTGCGGCTGGTCTCGCATCGGCCCGGGGTGTCGGTCAGCGTTGCCGCCGCCGAACTCGGGCTGGTGCCCAACACCGCCTCCACCCTGGTGTCCAAGCTGTCCTGCGCCGGCCTACTGGAACGAACGACCGACCCCGCCGACCGTCGCATCAGCCGATTACAACTCACCGCGTCGGCTCAACAGGTCATGGACGCAACGGCGGCGGCGCGGCGCGCGGTACTCACCGACCTGCTCGATGAGCTTGACGACCACCAGACCGGGGTATTGGCGAAGGGACTGGAGGTTCTCGAGGAGATGACCAAGAAGCTGCAGGAGCGATCCACATGACCCAGGCGATCGATTGCCGGCACCTGACCTATCGCTATGGCCAGCACCTTGCTGTCGACGACGTGACATTTGAGGTGCAGCCCGGCGAGACGATGGGCCTGCTGGGGCCCAACGGTGCCGGCAAGACGACGGTAGTGCGCGTGCTGACCACGCTGGCCCCGGTACAGCACGGCGAACTGCAGATCTTCGGGCTCGACGCCCGACGCCAAACGATCGATATCCGGAGCAATATCGGCTACGTCCCGCAACAACTTTCGATCGAGAAGGCACTGACCGGCCGGCAGAACGTGGCGTGGTTCGCCCGGCTGTACGGTGTTTCTCGCGCCGAACGCGCCGACCGCGTCGACCAGGCGCTCGGCGCGATGGACCTGCTCGACGTGGCCGACCGGCTGGCATCGAGCTACTCCGGCGGTATGGTCCGCCGACTGGAGGTGGCGCAGGCCCTGGTCAACCGGCCGTCGCTGCTGGTACTCGACGAGCCGACCGTCGGGCTCGATCCGATCGCGCGCGACGGCGTATGGCGGCAGGTCCGCCAGATGCAGGAGCTGTTCGGTATGACCGTGTTGCTGACCACTCACTACATGGAAGAGGCGGACACGCTGTGTGACCGGGTGGCGCTGATGCACAACGGCGCGCTGCAGGCGGTCGGAACGCCCGAGGAATTGAAGGCGAGGGTGGGGCCCGAGGCCACCCTGGAAGACGTGTTCCGCCACTATTCCGCTTCCGACCTCGACGGTCCGACGGCGGATATGCGCGAAATACGTTCCAGCAGAAGGGGTGATCGCCATGTCAGTTGACCGGGCCGACCCGCCTGTCCAGGTGCACCTGGTCGGTGCGCCGCACGGATTAGACCGCCTACGAACAACATTGAGCCGGATCGGCGCGTTCGCGATCGTCGAGCTGCAGAAGCTGCGGCACGACCGGACCGAACTCGTCACCCGGATGGTGCAACCCGCGCTGTGGCTGCTGATCTTCGGCACGACCTTCAGCCACCTGCGTGTCATCGACACCGGGTCGGTGTCCTATCTGGCATTTCTGGCGCCCGGAATCATCGCCCAGTCAGCGCTGTTCATCTCGATTTTCTATGGCATCCAGATCATTTGGGATCGCGACGCCGGCGTCCTGGCCAAGCTCATGGTGACTCCGGCGCCCGCGTCGGCCCTCATCACCGGCAAGGCCTTTGCCGCCGGTGTGCGATCGGTGGCACAGGTCGTCGGCGTGCTGGTGCTGGCCTACGCGATGCGCATCGGACTGACGACCAATCCGTTGCGGATCCTTGCGGCGATGGCTACCGTCATGCTCGGCGCGGCGTTCTTCGCCTGCCTGTCAATGACATTGGCCGGCCTGGTACGCAGCCGCGACCGCCTCATGGGTATCGGTCAGGCCATCACGATGCCACTGTTCTTCGCTTCCAACGCGCTCTACCCGGTCGATGTGATGCCGGCCTGGCTGCGCATGCTGAGCAAGGTCAACCCGCTGAGCTACGAGGTTGACGCATTGCGGGCGTTGCTGATCGGCACCCCGTTCCATGTGGTGGACATCGTGGTGCTGTTGATCGCTGCGGTGATCGGAATCATCACGGCATCAAAGCTTTTGCGCCGACTGGTCGCCTAGGGGAGCCGCCGCCGATAGCGCACCCGCCATCGCGTTGGAAGACAGCGAAACGAAATCGGCGGCCAATCGTTACCCGAATGCGACCACGCGAACGCGGTGTCCGGCCCGAATCCTAATCGTTAGCCAACCGCTACCTACCCCCACGGCCACGACAGCCGAGTCGGGTCTGCCAATCGTGTTTCACTCGCCCAGACAGATTCCACCGCACGAGCGGCAGATGAAAGTTGGGATGGGTAGAAACGATGAATTTCGTCGCAAAGCTGCGTAGCGCAGCGACAACCACGCCTCGCAGGCTGGCTATCGCCGCTGCGGGGGCCGTCATGCTGACCGGTCTCATCAGTGCCGGCGGCGGATCGGCGACCGCCGGCGCATTCTCCCACCCGGGTCTTCCGGTGGAATATCTGGACGTTCCCTCGCCATCGATGGGTCGCAACATCAAGGTCGAATACCAGGCCGGCGGACCACACGCTGTCTACCTGCTGGACGGCCTGCGCGCTCAAGAAGACTACAGCGGCTGGGACATCAACACCCCGGCCTTCGAGGAGTTCTACCAATCCGGCCTCTCGGTGATCATGCCCGTCGGTGGCCAGTCCAGCTTCTACAGCGACTGGTACCAGCCTTCACAGGGCAACGGGCAGAACTACACCTACAAGTGGGAGACCTTCCTGACCCGCGAGATGCCTGCCTACCTGCAGGCCAACAAGGGTGTTTCACCGGCAGGCAACGCGGTGGTGGGTCTGTCGATGTCCGGCGGTTCCGCACTGACCATGGCCGCCTACTACCCGCAGATGTTCCCGTACGCCGCGTCGCTTTCGGGCTTCCTCAACCCGGCCGACGGCTGGTGGCCGACCCTGATCGGTCTGGCAATGAACGACGCCGGCGGTTACAACGCGAACAGCATGTGGGGTCCGTCCAGCGACCCGGCCTGGAAGCGCAACGACCCAATGCTTCAGATCCCGCGCCTGGTCGCCAACAACACCCGGATCTGGGTCTACTGCGGTAACGGCACACCGAGTGACCTCGGCGGTGACAACATGCCGGCCAAGTTCCTCGAGGGCCTCACGCTGCGCACCAACCAGCAGTTCCAGCAGACCTACGCGGCCACCGGTGGGCGAAACGGGGTCTTCAACTTCCCGGGCAACGGAACCCACTCGTGGAGCTATTGGAACCAGCAGCTGGTCGCCATGAAGCCCGACATGCTGCAGGTGATCAATGCGGTCAACGCGCCCCCGCCGCCCCCGCCCGCCGGAGCCGCCCCGCCCGCTGGGCCAACCGCCTGATCCAGCAGTAACGCACCAGACCACATCGGCAGCAGCGCAACGGCCAGCGCTGCTGCCGATGTTTCTTTCGGCGGCTTTGGGCTTGATCCAGCAGGCTTAATTCAACAGGCCACGCCGGTCGGCGTGCAGATAGGTGTAGCAGGTGGTCACCGCGCACACGAACGCTGCAACACCGAGCATCTGGGTACCGCTGACAAGCAGGCTGATCGCACCGCCGACCGCGGCCCCCGCAACAAAGCTGCTGAACAGCAGGAAGTAGCCGAGCCAGTCCTCGACCTTCCCGCCGGCGATGTGACGTTCGATGCCCTGACCCAGCTTGACCAGGGTGCCGGTCACATAGCTCAGCGGCACCGACACCTCGCCATCCTTCACGAACGACGTGTTCAGCGCGCCAATCCCGAAGACCACGAACATGATTGGCACAAAATCGAGAAGGGACTGCTCCCATCCGCCCAGCACGATGTCCAGCGCTGTGGCGAACACCAGACAAGAGGTGGTCAGCACGGTGGGCCCGTGCGGATGCTCCGCCCAGTAGCGCCGCCTGCACACCGAGGAAACCACCACACCGGCGACAAAGCAGAGCAGCAGCGTGC
Source organism: Mycobacterium sp. (assembly GCA_032162485.1). Taxonomy (GTDB): domain Bacteria; phylum Actinomycetota; class Actinomycetes; order Mycobacteriales; family Mycobacteriaceae; genus Mycobacterium. The sequence continues at coordinate 412 of JAVROZ010000773.1, read as the reverse complement.
CCGCGCTCAGCGACAGCACCGTGTCGTCTCGGAACACACCCAGCACGGCGCGCTGGGCGTTGCCCGTCATGAAAGTGACGAAATATCCCTCGGAATGCGTGAATGCGGTGGCCCCCAGCACTCCGGCCAGCCCGGCAAGTAACCAGGAAAGCCTGGCCTCGCTGTCGTAAACCTCCTTTTCAAGTTTCACGACGCACGGCTGAAGTTTCGAGAGCAGATATGCACGATCACATCATGCCGCGAGCAGGCGGGCAATCGACCTCAGTGGGATCGGCAGCCAGTTGGGACGGTGTCGGGACTCGTAACCCGTCTCGTAGACCGCCTTATCGAGTTCATAGGCGGCAAGCACCAGTGCCGAGTCCCGCGGGTCGGTTCCCGAGGCCGCCGCATACCCGTCGCAGAACGCGGTGCG